>NZ_JBLYZI010000047.1:0-40893 GCF_057680865.1 Endozoicomonas sp. Z74 | reverse complement strand
ACAAAATACCTGTCTCGTTACCTCGGGTGGAAAAGGTTTCTTAAAACTCAACTCTTCTCAGAGGAGGCTTTTTTAGATCAAGTTTCTATACATTGGGTAGAGCAACACTTAATTTGAACAGCGCCGGTCTGATCACAGTTTTTAAAACTTAAGCCCTATTAAATTACATCACTCCAATAGTCTTCTATGAACACACAATCGCCGCCTATTGATGACCAGACCATGCTGGTCAGCCGGGACAATGAAGGTCCGTCCCCCTCTGCGCTGACCAGCCAGGCCACCCCTATCCACTATGAACAGCTGGCTGACCGGATGGTGTATGCCGCCCGGCAACGGCCGGAGCAAACCCTGAATATGGGGGCCAACCCCATTGTCCAGGCGGCAGCTCCGCTGCTGACCCGGATGACTGCCCTGAGAAGCGACCGCAATGCCCTGCAACCCTCGGAATCCCTCCGGGAGGCCCTGGTCAATGATATCAAGGGCTTTGAGTACCAGGCACTCTCCCTGGGATGCGACAGCGGCGATGTCACTGCTGCACGATACTTGTTGTGTACTGCCCTGGATGAGGCGGTAAGCAGCAGCCCTGGCAACCAGGGCGACCACCCCTTTGGCAGCAGCCTGCTCAGTTCCTTCCACCAGGAAACCGATGGGGGCGAAAAGGTGTTTCAGCTGATTGAGCGGCTGACCACCAACCCGGTCCGCTATCTGGATCTGATGGAACTGGCCTACCTCTGCCTCAGTCTGGGCTTTGAAGGTAAATACCGCTTTCAAGCCCGGGGGATCACCGAACTGGAAGCGATCCGGGACAGTCTGTTCCGCCAGATCCGAACCCTCCGTGGGGATATCCGTAAAGAGCTTTCCCCCAACTGGAAAGGTTCAGCGGACCGCCCCCATAAACTGGCCCACCATGCACCGCTGGCCATCATTTCACTGATCGCGGTACTGAGCCTTGGGGTGATTTATGGTGGCTTCCGCTACGTTCTGGATCAACAATCCGAGACCGTCACAACCCTTTATGAAATAAGCGACACTGAAAGCCAGGCAACGGACAGCAATGGAGAATCCCTGTGAAAAAGAAACTGGCAACATTCTGGAAAGCCATCAACCGCCCCGCCTTCTGGACCTTTTTACTGGTGATGGTACTGGCCCTGCTGGTGTGGTTCGGCGGCCCTCAGGTGGCCGTCGCTGAAAATGCCATTCTCGCCGGTATCGCGCCCAGGGTGATTGTGATCGCTCTGATGTTCCTGATCTGGGGCGTCGCACTGGCCATCTCGTCCTGGAGAAAAACACGCCGGGAAAAAACGGAAGAAGAAATTCAGATGGCCCTGGCTTCTCAGCAGAGGAAGCAGCAGATCCGTGAGGAGCTCGCCCTGCTGGGCAAACGGCTGGACGATGCCCAGGTTACCATTCGCAGTTCTAGCCTCTATGGCCGCCGCGGCGACCGGGTCAAGTATGAGTTGCCCTGGTACCTGGTGCTTGGAGCCACTGACAGTGGCAAGAGCGCCCTGCTGCAGCACTCCGGCATTGATTTTCCCCTGGAGCAGCAGGCCCGACAGCGCATGACCCGGGATATTGGCGCCACCCGTCATTGTGACTGGTACTTTGCCAACCACGCCGTCTTTGTGGATGTGGCCGGCCGCTACTTCAACCGTGCCAACCCGGAAATTGATGTGCCCGTGTGGGAGGGCTTCCTTGACCGACTTCACAACCGGCGTCGACGTCGTCCGGTTAACGGACTGATTCTGACCCTGGACACGGGTCGTCTGATCAGCAGCCCGGAAGTGGATATAGAACAGCATGCCCGTGATATCCGGGACCGGATGCAGGATATCCGCAACCGTCTGGGCATCGATGTACCGGTTTATCTGGTGCTGACCCAGGCCGATAAACTCACCGGTTTCAACGAAACCTTTGAGGCCCTGACCACAGAGGAGCGGGAACAGGTAATGGGCGTCACCTTCCGGGAGGGGGATGATGGCACCCAGATAGACATTGTCCACCGTGAGTATGAAGAGTTGCTCCGCCGCCTCAACAGCCAGATGATCAGCCGGGTCAACAATGAGCGCGATATTCAGCGACGCAGCCGGATTCTGGAGTTTCCCCAGAGCCTGGCCAGTATCAATGAACGTCTGTCGCTGTTTATTGAGCTGGCCTTTGCCCCCACCCGGTACCACCAGGGCACCCAGCTCAGGGGCTTTTATTTTACCAGTACCCCGGCCGTCAGCGCGCAGGTGGACAGCAGCACCAGCGCTATTGGCCAGAACCTGGGGATGAGCAGCGGCCTGCTGCCTGTGCAGAGCCATCGCAGTGGCCTGTTTATCCGGCGGCTGCTGGAGGAAGTCGTTATTCCTGAGTCAGATCTGGCCGGTATTGATGCCCGCTATGAAAGCCGGGTACGCTGGACCAACCGGCTGGTATACGGCAGTGCCGCTGGTATCGTCTGCCTGGCGGGAGGCTTATGGACACAGTCGTTTATTGAGAATTCAGATCAACAGAAACAGCTGATCAGTGATTTCCAGCAATACCGGGAAGCCCGTATCAAACTGTCCCCTCTGGGAGGAGCCCGCAGCACACTGCCGGTTTTGAACACTCTTTATAATGCCACCTGGGTATACGGCCACCGGGAAAAGACCCTGCTTCCAAAGGGAATGGGGCTGGATCAGGCTGGGCGGCTCGACCCACAGGTCACCGCCACTTATCATAATGAACTGAAACAGCTCCTGCTGCCCCGTATTCTGGTGCAGCTGGAGGAACAGATCATGGCCAACCTGGACAACCGGGACTTTCTGTTCCAGTCGCTCCGTGCCTACCTGATGCTTCAGGAGCAACAGCACCTGGACCGGGAGTACCTGCAAAACTGGCTGGCTCTGGACTGGTCCTATCGCTACAGCGGCGACAGCCAGGTACAAAAGGCACTGGTTGAGCACTTTCAGCGCCTCCTGGAAAGTGGCTTTGAGCCTGCTGTACTGAACCAGCAGATCGTCGACAAGGCCCGCCATGAGCTGCGCAAAGAGTCAGTGGCCTCCCTGGTTTACCGGAATATCAAGGAAGATACTTTTGGTCAGGAGCTTGAACCGTTCCGGTTCAACTCCGTGCTGAGCCCCCAGTACCGTATTTTCAATGGAGCAGACTTTTCCATACCCGGACTCTACACCCAGAGGGGCTACCAGGATGTGTTCCTGCCCCAGGGGCTTGACCGCATCCGTTCGGAAGTGAAGCAGAACTGGGTGCTTGGCACCTCCGCCAGCCTCAGCGAACTGGAACTCCGTAAGCTCTATGGCCAGGTAGAGGATATGTATTTCAGGGACTATGCCGAGTACTGGAGCACTGCGGTAGGAAAACTGTCCATCACCACGCCTGATAATCTGACCGAAGCCGCACGACAGCTTGCTGGTATCACCTCCGGTGCCGAACCCGTGATCCGGATTCTTTCCACCATAAGGGAAAACACCACCTTCCTGGACCAGACCCAGCTCGCCGAAGATGGGGTTGAAAAAGCCGCCTCCAAGCTTCAGGGGAAGAAAGGCAAACTGGCGAAAGTTGCTGCCGGTGGTATGTCAGCGGCTATGGCCAAGCTTGACAATTCCACCGCCCGTCAGGCCATTTCCCGACGCTTCCACAGCCTGAACCTGCTGCTGCCTGATGGGGAAGGTATTGCCGTGGTGCTTCAGGATATGAATGTGGCGGTCAATGATCTCCATGGCAGTCTCTCCGCCATTCTCAACGCTTCTGATTCCGGAGAGGCGGGGTACCGTTTCACCCGGTCTCATATGAAAGGAGCCAATGAGCCGCTCAATGCCCTGAAAAACGCCGCCAGCCGTCTGCCCCAACCGGTTCAGTCCTGGCTACAAACCCTTGGCGACAATACGTGGGCCCTCAGCCTGAAAGCGACGCGCAGCTATATTGCCCGCCGTTATTCCGAGGATGTCCTGCCCGTCTACCGTCGTAAAATTGCCAATCGTTACCCTTTTGCAAGCACTGACAGCGAAATTGCCCTGGCGGATTTCAATGCCTTCTTCAGGGGCGATGGCCAGTTACAGGTGTTCTGGGATGAGGTGTTAAGCCCCTTTGCCCGCCTTCGCAATGGCAAAGTGGTGGAGCATGTCACCGATGGTCTCTCCATCCATCTGTCCACTTCACTGAAGGACACTTTCCAGCAGGCTCACCGTATTCAGCAGGCTTTCTTCAGTGGGGACAGCAGCAGGGCAACAGCCAGTTTCAATCTGGAACCCTATGAGCTGGACAACAGCGTTATTCAGGTGCAGTTCCGCTCTGGTCCACAGTCCCTGGGCTATGAACATGGCCCTGTTGAACGCAAAGCCTTCCAATGGCCCGTGGAAGGGGCTGAACAGTATGCCAGCCTTGAAATGAAAGACCTTAGCCGTGTGAATCGGACAATGTATGAATTTTCCGGCGCCTGGTCCCTGTTCCGTCTGCTGGATCAGTTTGTTATCAGCCAGTTCCAGGGTGAGCGGGTTCTGAAACTTCATCAGGGGGGAAGCCAGGCACCCGAGGTGCAATTCCTTCTAACCGCCGAATCGGCCAACAACCCCTTTGACCGCCAACTGCTGGATGGATTCAGGCTGCCAGAAACTTTATGAACGATCCAGAAAACCTTCAATGCCACTCTTTTGCCCGGACGGATCTGGGCAAAATCAGAACCACCAACGAAGACTGCTACCTGAATGCCAAAACCTCTGCGCTCTGGGCAGTTGCAGATGGCATGGGTGGCCATGGCCGGGGCGACCTGGCCAGCCGCATGGTCATTGAGGGACTGATGGATCAGTCTCAGCCAGCTCTCCTGGCCCAGCGGGTCAAGGGTATTTCCGAGGCCCTGGGGAAAGTTCACAACCAGTTAAGCCAGGAAATGACCCTTGTTAAAGGTCTACTGCCGGGCAGCACCGTGGTGGCTGTCTGCCGCCAGGGTCGACAAGCCGTGTGCCTGTGGGCTGGCGACAGCCGTTGCTATTTATGGCGCCGGGGCAAACTGTACTGTCTGACCCGGGATCATACCCAGGCCAGACAGTGGATCGAGCAGGGCGTACTTTGTGAAACCCGGGCCGCCAGCCTGCCCGGTGGCCAGAGGCTGACCCGGGCCATTGGTGGCGGAGGACGGCTGGCACTGGAGCAAACCGCATTCACCCTGTCCAGTGGTGACCGGCTTCTGATGTGCACCGACGGGCTGTTTCGGGAGCTTGCTCCCGAGCAGCTGGCGGAAGGCCTTAATGCCCCCTCCGCACGACAAGCGGTTGACCGCCTGGTGGACCGTTCCCTGGCTGGAAAAGCATCGGACAACATAACGGCTCTGGCCGTTTACTTTCAGTAAACCATTTCCATGGAGAGTGTTATGCAACAGGGAGAGCAGCCCCTTGTCCCCGACTCAGCCATCAGCGATGTTCAGTCCCCCATGCCGGGTCAGCCTGAATTATTGCAGCAAAGGTATTCCATTGAACGAATCCTGGGGGTCGGTGGCATGGGCGTGGTCTATCGGGCCCGCGACGCTCTCCAGGAAACCCTCAGTGGGCAGAAAAAGACAGTGGCCATCAAAATGGTCAGCAGTCAGCTGGAAGGCTATCCCGATGCTGACCGGCTGCTATTTGGTGAGTACCAGATCAGCGAGCGTTTACATCACCCGGGCCTGGTCCGGGTGCGTCACTTTGACATTGATCAGTCCCAGCAAAAGCCCTTTATAGTTATGGATGAAATCCGGGGGCAGTCCCTGGACAGCATGATTAACAGCGGCCTTCCGGGCTCCAGACTTTCAGCCCAGAAGGCCCTGGATCTGTCCGTCCAGCTGGTGGTGGCGGTGTTACACTGCCATACCTGCGGGGTGATTCATGCGGATATCAAACCCGGCAACCTGATCATCAAAGCCAATGGTCGACTGGTGTTGTTTGATTTTGGCATATCCACCAGTACCAGTACCCGTATCAACACCCTTGAACATTGCAACATTCAGGCCTGGAGCAGCCGATATGCGGCTCCGGAGCTTTTTACCGGCAGCGCCCCCAGTCTGATGTCCGACCAGTTTTCAACCTGTGCCCTGGTATACCAGCTGCTTAAGGGCAACCATCCATTTGAGAAGGACCGCTCTGACAGCGCAGACCTTTCTGACATTCCTCCTCTGTTTCCGGCTACCCATGAACTTTCAGATCTATTGCTGCAGGGAATGTCGCTGAACCCCGCAGACAGGCCCTCTTCCCTTCGCCCCCTTCTGAACGCCCTGAGAGCCATTGATACCGACCAGCTCCAGGCCCTGCAAACCAGCAAACCCTCCCGCTCCTGGTTTTTCTTCAAGGTGAAACCCTGAGCCGGGTTTATTGCATCAGCTGGGCACCTGGGTTTATCTCACCGCATCCCATATCGACCGTTAGTGTGTTGGGGGGGTATTCTCACCTTCCTTAGATAAGGTCTGAACTATTTTTTACTTCAGGTCGGCACTTACTCTTCATTATGGTAAAGTTCCAAACACTCTTTTACCGTCAGGCGTTTTTCTGGATCAAGTTCTAATAGTTTTCCGGTAGTCTGTTGCATAGGTACGGGGAGCTTACTAACAAGCTCATCGGTACATTTCTTGAACCTCAACTCTGCATCTTTTGATTCCGCCAAAAAACCGCATTTTTCATAAGATTTCCGTAATTTATCCATTGCATTTTTAAAACCACTGAATTTAGATGGATCAGAAAACATTTCAAGCAAAAGATACCCTGTTGCCCAAGCATCCGCTTTATAACCATCAACACTACAATCGACTTTTATGCCAAGTTTAGTTTCCAAAGGCCCTCTTGGCCCATAACCAGATATGGGTAGTGTTTCATGAGAGTGACCAATCCGGGAAAATCCAAAGTCAATCAGAAAAGGTTCAAATACCTCATCCAAAAGAACATTATCGGATTTTATATCTAAATGAACAACATTCCTTGTTTGAAGGTACGCGACAGCATCAAGAATCTTACCTGCAATTTCAACTTTTCAATGTTGCTTAGCTCCCCTTTTTTAATACTATCCATTAATGTAGTTTTTTTGACATTGGTTATTAGAGAACATTCCATTTTTTTGAGCTCAACTAACTCAAAGTCTTCTTCATCACTAGGGGTGCTTGCTACTGCAAAGGTATTTTCATCATTTTCTAAAGATGGGTGATTTTTTATTATATTTTTATGATCCAATATCGACAGGACATTACGTTCATTATCTGCTTGATAAGAACTTGAATGAAGTTTAAAGGCATGTCGCTCTGTGGCTCCTTCAGCAATCGCAACATCACTTTCAAACCCTGAACCAAGCTTCTGGGATAAGTAGAGCGCATTATGATTACGGGCCGCCTGATGATATTCTGACTGTATCTTTCGCTCTTTTAATGATTTACTTACCTCAGCAATATCCGAGCTAAGTGTAAATTTATTTGACCCCAGATAACTGTTAACCTGACCGCAAAACCGCTCTTTTGCATCATCATAAATATGGTCATCATCTTCGTGCCCTTTCACTGAAACCAGCCTTCCCCTCTTGGTTATGGCTAGATCTCCAAGAGTCTCGCATTGGCCAGAATCTACAAATCCATCAATCTTTTCAATATATGAAGTGATATTTGCAGAGTTCATTTTCAGCATGACCTTTAGAATCGGGTATCTATTGTTCTCTTTCGGCCATAGCGGTCTGTGCTTTATCCGGATGTTACATAGCTGACTCAAAGAATGTCAGTTCTGATCCATCTTCTTCATCCCTGAATGAAAATTAAAATCCAGACCAGGTCACCTGGCCGAAGGAAAAGCTACGAACCTTTGAAATTAAACCCCTCAAAAAACAACAAAATCTTTAAAAGACAAACAGTTAAATTCTGTTATTTGCCAAAGCCCGTGAACCACGGCTTTGCAGAAAAAAGTAAGAAAAACAGGCAAAATAACTAAAAAAACGGAAGGCCACAAACCAAAGCATTCTGCCGCTAACCATTTGAACAGAGGCCATATAAACGACAAAACCCTTACGACAGGTATCGCAAGGGTTTGAAGAGATGGCGGACCGGACGGGACTCGAACCCGCGACCTCCGGCGTGACAGGCCGGCATTCTAACCAACTGAACTACCGGTCCGCTGATAACATCAATACAGAACATTGATGGTCACGCGCTTTTGCATAATGTTTCCAACTGTCATGCAAAAGAAATGGTGGGTGATGACGGGATCGAACCGCCGACCCTCTGCTTGTAAGGCAGATGCTCTCCCAGCTGAGCTAATCACCCTGAACTTTCTTAAAAACCCCTTTCCAAATACTGTTACCCGAAAAGAGTGGCGGACCGGACGGGACTCGAACCCGCGACCTCCGGCGTGACAGGCCGGCATTCTAACCAACTGAACTACCGGTCCGCTGATAACATCAACACAGAATACTGATGGTCACGCGCTTTTACATAACCTTTTCAGCGGTCATGCAAAAGTGTATTGGTGGGTGATGACGGGATCGAACCGCCGACCCTCTGCTTGTAAGGCAGATGCTCTCCCAGCTGAGCTAATCACCCTGAACTCTCTTAAAAACCCCTTTCCAGATACTGTTACCCGAAAAGAGTGGCGGACCGGAC
Source organism: Endozoicomonas sp. Z74 (assembly GCF_057680865.1). Classification (NCBI taxonomy): domain Bacteria; kingdom Pseudomonadati; phylum Pseudomonadota; class Gammaproteobacteria; order Oceanospirillales; family Endozoicomonadaceae; genus Endozoicomonas; species Endozoicomonas sp. Z74. Next base: position 32,315 of record NZ_JBLYZI010000047.1, on the reverse strand, counting down.
GGGACTCGAACCCGCGACCTCCGGCGTGACAGGCCGGCATTCTAACCAACTGAACTACCGGTCCGCTGATAGCATCAATACAGAATATTGATGGTCACGCGCTTTTACATAACGCTTCAGCGGTCATGCAAAAGAAATGGTGGGTGATGACGGGATCGAACCGCCGACCCTCTGCTTGTAAGGCAGATGCTCTCCCAGCTGAGCTAATCACCCTGAACCTGTTTGTCGCAGAACCTTGCCTGATCACCTACCTGAAAGCAAGTGGCGGACCGGACGGGACTCGAACCCGCGACCTCCGGCGTGACAGGCCGGCATTCTAACCAACTGAACTACCGGTCCGCAGCAAAACGCTTTTCTGCAACACTGTCTCTAACGACAGCGGACGAAGACTTTACCAGAACTTCCCCCAAGATCAACCTGTGGTATACCCTGACAGATCAATCATTCAATCCTCCACCACAACCCTTTACAGCAATTTTTACCGCAGGAATTGTCAATGAAGTGGCGGACCGGACGGGACTCGAACCCGCGACCTCCGGCGTGACAGGCCGGCATTCTAACCAACTGAACTACCGGTCCGCTGATAACATCAACACTGAATATTGATGGTCACGCACTTTTACATAACGCTTCAGCGGTCATGTAAAAGAAATGGTGGGTGATGACGGGATCGAACCGCCGACCCTCTGCTTGTAAGGCAGATGCTCTCCCAGCTGAGCTAATCACCCAAATGCTTAATAAAAGAACTATTTTGCGGAAACCATTCCAGAAAGTAGTCCGTTATGAAAGCCGTTGTTGGCGGGCAGCGCCCCTCTCAACAACGCGGCGAATTATAAGCAGCTAACCTGTTGATACGCAACCGTTATTAAAGACTTTTTTTCCGGCCGCTCCTCTTTTGCAAAGCAGGTCTGCTACCATGGCACTTCATTATCAGGATTCAGGAATGACCATGTGGTTCAAGAACCTTATTTTTTACCGGTTTACCCAGGCTTTTGAGCTTAAGGCTGAGGAACTGGAAGAAAAGCTGGTACAGAAGCGCTTTCGGAGCTGTGGCAGCCAGGACATGAGTACTTACGGATGGGTGCCTCCCCTTGGCAAGCATGGAGACCTTCTGACCCACAGCACCAATGGTTTTGTCATGGTCACCGCCTGCAAGGAAGAGAAGGTATTACCCGCCAGCGTGATCAAGGATGTCCTGGAAGAAAAGGTAGAGCAGATTGAGCAGGAACAGGACCGCCAGGTATTCAGCAAAGAGAAGAAGGCATTAAAAGACGATGTTCTGATGGAGCTGCTCCCCAGGGCATTCACCCGCAGTCAGAAGACCAGTGCCTATATCGACCCCACTGAGGGCTGGATGGTGGTGGATGCCTCCTCCTTCAAGAAAGCGGAAGAACTGACCAGCTGCCTGCGGGAATGCCTTGGCAGCCTTCCCATTGTTAATACCCCCCTCAAGAACATGCCTTCCTTCAGCATGACCCGCTGGCTGTCCCGGGAAACCCCTCTCCCCCCCTGCCTGGTCCTTGGGGAAGAATGTGAACTGCGCGAGCCCGGCGATGAGGGAGGCCAGGTTAAAGTAAGCAAGCAGGAACTGTCCGGTGAAGAGGTGGATGTTCACCTGGCGGCAGGCAAGCAGGTCAGCAAAATGGCACTGGTCTGGGACGAGGCCCTGAGCTTTGTTCTGGGAGATGACCTGGTCATCCGTAAATTGAAGTTTACCGAAGTGATTCAGGATCAGCTGGATGAAATTGAGGCGGACAGCGCTGCCGAGCAGTTTGATGCTGACTTTTCCGTCATGACGCTCACCCTTCAGAAAATGATCCGGGATCTGGTGGAGTGCCTGGGCGGGATGAGCGAGGAAAATGAAGAACAACGTAAAACCGTGGCCAGCCTTTCCGTAGACCTTCCGGAAAAAGCCGAAGCCTGACCCTCCCTGTTGAGCGCGGCGCCCTTTAACCTGCGCCGCTCTTTACTCAACTTCTACTCGCCATCAATCAGTGCATCAGGCCAAACAGCTTGCTCCGATACCTCTTGGCCACCGGGTTGCCTGGACCCAGCTGATCAAAAATCTTCAGCATCAGCAGCCTTGCACCGTCTTCACGGAACTGGCGGTCCCGGCGGACAATGATCAACAGATGATCCAGAGCCTCTTCCGACGCATCGGCAATGACCATTCGAATGGCCAGCTGGTAACGGGCTTCATGGTCATTGTCATCGCTCTTCAACCTGGCCTCCAGCTCATCACGGGCCGGGGCATCCGCCACCATTTCATAAAACGCGAGCTTTGCTTTTGGCTGGGCAATACCTTCAGCATCATCCGGCAGCGCAGACATCAGCTGCCGGGCATCATCGATACGGCCCAGCTCCAGCAGCAAGTTCACCTGCAACACCTGGAGCCCATGATTCTCCGGCTCTTCCAGCAGAATTTGCTGAACCATGGCCAGGGCCTGCTGAATATCACCCCCGGCAATGAGCGCATCCACCTGCTGGCGAATGATGTCCGCAGGACTCATGGTGAGGGGGTCCAGAACCGCCCGCAAAGCCTCCTCCGTCTGGGGGCCACTGAACACCTGGGCAGGGCGACCCTGGTGCAGAATCACCTGCCCCGGTAATGCACTGACCCTCAGTTGACTGACCAGCTGCTGAGCCAGCATTTGCTCAACCTCTGCATCCAGTTTCGCCAGTACCAGTTTGCCCTGATACGAGGTCGTCAGCGCTTCCAGAGTCGACAACTGCTCAGAGCAGGCCGGGTCACTGCCCATCCCTATATATAGAAGCACCGGCTTTTCAGTAGAAAGCTGCAGTATCTCCTGGATATTACTCTCCGTCACATCCATCACACTGCTCTGGTCACTCATCACTGCGCTCATGATCAATACTCTATTGTTTGAACTTTGCTTGAAGTCGTCTCGTCATCAATGGACGAAACTTTAATACAAAGTTGGAATTAACGGCACCCTGAATACCCACTGACCGGCAAATTACCCAGCCACCAGGATTTACCCACAGTTTCTGTGGATAAGTTTGTGGAAGACTGTCACCAACCGGTCACAAAGACCGATGATTCCTACCCCTTTATCAAACTGGTTATTTTTTAATCTATTTTTTTGTCTTATATTTCAATGGGTTGCGATAAGTACTTAAAAAATCAGGCACTTATAAAGTCCAAAAAAAATACACGTCAATCGCTTGACATTTGTGTATAAAAAAAATTAGCGCCCCGGGGAACAGCCCCTTACTCCCCCTGAAAAGGGCAATTCACGCCCTTTTCCCTAATAACTATCAGTTATTAAAGAAAAGATTGATTTTTTGACCCGATACCTCTGGCAAGCCTGGATTCCTGCCAAATGAAAAACAGGCGATTTACTGCCTGCCCACTACATCAGGAATGGGACATTTGCTATGATGCCGCCTCAGGCAACCGGGCGCCACTGCCTTGCAGTTATAACACTTCTAACAGTCACTGCAGAGCGGGCTCCCACTAAAACACATGTCCAATCATCCACTCAAACAGGTTAGTTGCAATGAGTCTTGCTGATAAGGTATTGGCCGTTAACAACGATCTTCCCATACGGACTGACCAGAGCATCCACTCTGGTAAAGTTCGCTCCGTGTACTGGCTGACAGAGTCCGACAGTCGGAGGCTGATACAGGAAAAAGGCTATGACGTCGCCCCTGACGCCCCTCTGGCCATCATGGTCATTTCAGACCGTATCAGCGCCTTTGACTGCCTCTGGCACGGGGAAGGGGGAATGAACGGGGTACCTGGCAAAGGTGCCGCCCTCAATGCCATTTCAAACCACTGGTTCAAACTGTTCCGGGAGCAGGGGCTGGCGGACAGCCATATTCTGGATATCCCCCACCCCTTCGTCTGGATTGTCCAGAAAGCCCGCCCGGTGATGATTGAAGCCATTGGTCGTCAATACATTACCGGCTCCATGTGGCGTTCCTACAGCAAGGGAGAGCGTGAGTTCTGCGGTATCCAGATTCCAGACGGCCTGGAAAAAGACCAGAAGCTTCCGGAGCTTCTGATTACGCCCTCTACCAAAGGCATCCTGAAAAATATTCCCGGTGTTCCGGAAGTGGATGACGTCAACATTACCCGCCAGAACATTGAAGACCACTTCAAGTCCTTCAACTTCAACAGCCTGGATGATATTTCCCGTTACGAAATGCTGCTGAAAGAAGGATTTGAGGTTATCAGCACGGCCCTGGCCAAACTGGACCAGATTTTCGTGGACACTAAATTTGAGTTTGGTTACGTGACCGACGCCAGTGGCCAGGAAAAACTGATTTATATGGATGAGGTTGGCACACCAGACTCCTCCCGGATCTGGGACGGTCCCGCCTACCGGAAAGGCCAGGTAGTGGAAAACTCCAAGGAGGCTTTCCGGCAGCTGTTGCTGAACCATTTCCCTGACCCTGACGTTCTGCTGAACAAGGACCGTATGGATGAGCGTGACCGGCTGGCCAGAGAGAACCCTCTGCCCGAAAGCGTCCTGATGGAAGTCTCCCGCACCTACATTGATATCGCAGAAAAGATCACTGGTGAAACCCTGACCCTGTCAGAAAACCCCAAAGCCGAGATCATTGAAGTGTTAAAGCGGGACTATGGACTGATTGACTGAACACCCCTGAAATCGCCATAGATAAAGGAAGGCAGCCGGTTCACTCACAAGTGAACCGGCTGTATAAAGATTTACATATTTTCCTGGATCAGCTTCAACAGCTTTTCACTGACATCCGCCGGTGCAGAAGTGTTCACATTTTCCTCTACCGACAGCTGAACCACTTCTGAATAGTTGCTGACCCTGACGCTCAGAGTTTCTGCCGGATCGGAAACCTCACTCTTCTTGTCATCCTCTCCACCAAACAGCCCGGACCAGAAGCCTTTCTCCTCTTCCTCCTGATTCACCTGCTGAAGGTCTTTGGCCACGTAGAAAAGCCCTGCAGAACGATTCCGGTCAATCACCTTCAACCCTGCCTTGTCGAGCGCAGAAGAAACCGCCGCCCAGGCACGGGCAAAGGAAAGGTCACGAATGGTCAGTATTGGGTTACCGTTGCCGTCTTTACTCAATTCAGTCAAAGAGCCCACATCCAGATCCTGCGCCAACAGAGAAACGGAGGACCGGGTTTCGCTTCGGGCGAGGAACACCAGCAACTCTCCCAGCATGCCACTGGTCAGGCGCTGGCTGCGAGCCTCCAGGTTGTTCCATTGCTCAGGTTCCGGCGCAGGCGCCTTTCCTGCTTTGGTGACAGGCCTTCCCTTGTGGGAGATATGCACTTCGGCAGTGTCCGCCTTTATGCCGTTTCGCACTTCAAATCGGAAACGGTCCTCCATGGGGTCAAGGTCATCGACCCCCACCAGCTTACCAATGGTGCGGTACATAAGGCCGTGCTCTTTATCTTCACCAAAATCATTCCATTCGGTTTCAATAATGCCCGTCCGCGGGTTTTTGGTCACAGCCACCACACCCAGCTCTTCAAGATAAGCCAGGATACCGGGCCAGACTTCCGCAGGACTCTTGGCCACCTGCAGCCATTCGTTGGAGCCATCTCTCTCCAGAGAGTAACTGTTGCCTTCTTTCATCATCAGACGCTGGGAAGGCCGGGGGATTTCAAAATCCCTGGAAAGCGGTTGATACTGTTGGCCGGTTTCCGGAATCACCAGAATATCCCCAATCTCCTTGGCATTTGTGCCTTCGGGCAGCTTGATCGGTTCTGCAGTCTCAGCCGTGGTGTAGTCTCCCGACTTGTCGCGCAGATACCCCTCCTGGCCGAAAGGATTGGCACAGCCTGCCAGAGAAACAGCACCGATCAGAACAGACAGGCTTAAGAGAGTGCGCCTCATACTTTCTATGCTCCTTAGATTTACCTTGGCCGTCGCCTTCATCATCATCGCTTCATTCTCTACAAAAAAGCGCATTCGAAGTCCGGCTGACGCCCTTCCCCGAAGTTCCGACAGCCATCCAGCCACCATGGCCTTGAATAGCTTAACATTGAAAATGCAGCACACCCATGAGATTCATCAGACAGATGGCTGAATTTATGCCTTTAGGCCCTGTGGGTCTTTAGGCCCTATGGGTCTTTAGACCCAGCGGGTCCTTCAGGGTGCTTAACTTATCTCTTATCTACTCACACCAGGTCGGCCTGCTTCAAGGCATCCCGAACCCGGTCATGATGTTCAGGGGAAAGCGGGGTCAGCGGCAGGCGAATGCCTTCCCGGATCATTCCCATCTCCCTGAGAGCCCATTTCACTGGAATCGGGTTCGCCTCTGCAAACAACGCCTCACTCAGGGCCGCCAGTTTTTCATTGATGGCCTCTGCGGTGATGCGATCTCCGGCCATAGCGGCAACACACAACTCATGCATCAGACGGGGTGCCACATTGTTAACGACGGAAATCACACCGTTACCACCTTCCAGCATTAATTCCATGCCAGTGGCATCATCCCCGGAGTAGATCGCAAAACCTTCGCCACTGAGTTCACGAATCTGGCGCCCACGTTCAACAATCCCCGTTGCTTCCTTGACTCCCACAATATGGTCCAGCTGGCTCAACCGGCCAATGGTTTCCGGCAGCATATCCACCGCAGTCCGCCCCGGCACATTATAGAGAATCTGGGGAATGGCGACAGAATCCGCCACGGTTTTGTAATGGAGGTATAAGCCTTCCTGGGTGGGCTTGTTGTAATAGGGAGTGACCAGCAGGCAGGCATCCACACCGAGGGATTTTGCTTCTGCCGTCAGATGAACCGCTTCTGCGGTTGAATTGGCTCCCGTCCCGGCAATAACCGGAATACGCCCGTTCACCTGATTCACCATCCGTTTGATGGCCTCACAGTGCTCCTGAACCGTCAGGGTTGCTGATTCGCCTGTGGTGCCAACCACGACAATGCCGTCCGTTCCCTGGTCGATATGATGTTCCACGAGAGTATGCATACTCTCCCAGTCCAATTCACCATTGCCAAGCATGGGGGTGACAATCGCCACCAGGCTCCCGGTAATCATCAGTGCACTCCTAAAGGCAGATTCTTGCGTAATGTTACTAACGCCCCCCTGTATTCACAAGGGCTGGGTTCTGATGACATAAGATAACAGAACCTGAATCAGAATCCCCCTCGCTTTCCCCGGCAGAGCGGTTAAAATAGCTGACAACAGCCTGGAGCGACAAAAAGCCACTTGCATCTTTCTCCTATGGATTAAGGGGAGCAGGCGCTTTTCCTGGAAAAAGAGGACAGAAAAACAAAATCCATCACCGGCAACCGAACTTTTTGCTAACCTTGCCGATACACTCGAAACGCTGATTATGAATAAAAACGCAGAAAAAACAGCCTCATTCTGATTAAATAAAAGTCACTGTTTAAAGAAGCCATTGCAAGAAAGAAATAAAGGACAGAACATGAGCGTTACTTTGGGTCAACCCGTTCCTGACTTCACTGCCGAAGCAACAAGTAACACCGCCGTCAAACTTTCAGAACTCAAGGGCCGTAAAGTGGTGCTGTTTTTCTATCCGAAAGACAACACACCCGGCTGCACCAGTGAAGGCCAGGCATTCCGAGATAACTTCGCCCGCTTTTCAGAGTCCGACACCCTTATTTTCGGCGTTTCCAAAGACAGCCTGAAGTCTCACGAAAACTTTCGTGCCAAACACGACTTCCCTTTCGAGCTGATCTCAGACCCTGATGAAAGCCTCTGCAAACTGTTTGATGTGATCAAGCTCAAGCAGATGTACGGCAAAGAGTACATGGGCATTGAGCGCAGCACTTTCCTCATTGACAGTGACGGCATCCTGCAACACGAATGGCGCAAAGTCCGCATTAAAAACCATGTAGAGGATGTGCTTCAGGCAGCCCAGATGGTGGACACAGAAGCGGTTATTGAAGAAAGCAAAAAAGCAGAGAGCCCGGAGGAGGAGTAAACCCTGAGGCCTGAGGGCGGGAGATTAAACGTTTGCGCCGTGAAGCCCCCTCTCCCCCTTGGAGAGGGCTGGGGTGAGGGGAAACGTCATTACCCACCTAAGTCTCCGGCTCTGCCACCGTAGGCCAGGCATTCATCACTGCTTTTAACAAGGTGGCCAGGGGAATCGCAAAGAAAATCCCCCAGAACCCCCACAGCCCACCAAACACCAGTACCGCAACAATAATCGCCACTGGGTGCAGATTAACCGCTTCTGAGAACAACAGAGGCACCAGCACATTACCATCCAGGGCTTGAATAATGGCGTACACCACAATGAGAATCGCAAACTGGTCTGACAGTCCCCACTGAAAAAAGCCGATAATGGCAACCGGGATGGTCACCACAGTGGCTCCAATATAGGGAACCACCACAGAAAAACCCACCATCACTGAAAGAAGCACTGAGTAGTTCAGCCCCATGATGGCAAAAGCCAGATAACTTACGCCCCCCACAATCAGGATTTCAATGGCCTTGCCACGGACATAATTGGCAATCTGGTCGTTCATTTCATCCGCCACCTGATCAATCAGTCGGCGTCGTCTGGGCAACATCCCCGCCATCCACCGGATCAGAAGATCTTTATCCTTCAGGAAAAAGAACACCAGTATCGGCACCAGAATCAGGTAAACCATCAACGCCATGGCACCGGGTATTTTCGACAGGGAAAATGACAGCGCCCACTGACCAAGTCCGGCCAGATGAGAGTTAATAGTATTGGCCAGAAGGTTCACCTGCTGAACCGAGACAAACCCCGGATAAAGATCAGGCAGGCTGGTCATCAGTGTCTGGCCCTCCCTGACCATTCCCGGCAGGGCGTTCAACAAGTGAGTGACCTGCTCCCAGACCAGGGGAATGACCACCAGAATGGACACCAGCAACACCGCAATAAACCCGGCAAACACCAGATTGACGGCCAGCACATGGGGAACCTTCCACCGCTCCAGCCAGTTCACAACACCCTGCATCAGAAAGGCAAACACCAGAGCCGCCAAGGCCGGAGCCAGCATATTCCCCATGGTGAGCACAATAATGAAACCCAGCACCAGGATGATCAGCAGCACCACCGCTTCCTGGTCCGACAGGTAACGGTGCAGCCAGCCCTTAATGACATTCAGCATCTACCGTCCTCTTTATTTGTGCTGCAGGGTATGAATAAAAACACCCTTTAACGTTTCACTGGCTATCAGGCGGTGTCCACTGATACGAGCGAAACTGGCAAAATCCCTGACGGACCCGGGATCGGTGGCATAGACCCGGATCACCTGCCCAGCGCTCATTCGGCTCAATGCCTGCTTGGCCTTCAATAAGGGTAACGGGCAGCTCATCCCTTTCAGGTCAAGCTCCAGATCAACTTCAACCATGCCTTTGCTTTATCTCCAACCCTGGGGAAGATCCCCATCAGGCTCAATGTAAATTATGGGTTTCAGATTAAAGCCATCATACAACGCTTTACCTCCTCGGCTAAACAGGTAATATCAACGATCGGCCATCAGCCTGAACCTGAAAAGAGCGGACAGTGAACCGGTTCATTAATGCCGACATTCTGTATGAACAGTGTAAATATAAAGCAACTAAAGCACTGCCCTCAGGCTCAACGGCCTATAAACTAAGGCAGCCTTGAACATTAAAGGGACTGCAACTCATGAAGCCCAATCCAAACCAATGGTTTCATGATAGAGTCTAACCTGATAACACTGAGCACTGCAGACACAAGTGCAATCGAATGGAATCCGGCCAACCGGAAAGTGGATAAACGGCCGCATTCCCACAGCAGACAATACGAGTACGGATATTCTATGAAACAACCGGGTCTCCTGTCAGCCATATTCCTGAGCAGCGCACTGACGATGTATCCTGGCGCCAGCACGGCTGGACCCGTTGACCTTCCCAGCCTGGGGGATGCCACATCCGGTATTATCTCCCAGCAACAGGAATACGAGCTGGGCCGGACATGGCTGAAAGTACTGCGCAGCCAGACACCCATGATCAGCGATGCCCAGTTGAAAGACTACCTGGAAAGACTGATATTCCGGCTCGCAGGCTCCAGTGAACTCCAGGATCACCGGCTGGTGCCCCTGGTGATCGACAGCCCGGTTCTGAACGCCTTTGCCGCACCCGGCGGTATTGTCGGGGTGAACACCGGCCTTTTCCTGTATGCCGAAACCGAAGCCCAGTTTGCCGCAGTGCTCGCCCACGAACTGGCCCACCTCAGCCAGCGTCATTACGCCCGGAATGTCGAAGAAGCTCGTAATAAAAGCATACCCACCGCCGCTGCGATACTGGGTTCAATCATTCTGATGGCCACGGCCGGTGGCGATGCCGGGGCCGCCGCACTGACGTCGACTGTCGCTGGTGTCCAGAGTTCAAGACTTCGCTTCAGCCGACAGTTTGAACGTGAAGCCGACAATATCGGTATTAACACCCTGACCAAAGCAGGCTTTGACCCTCAGGCCATGCCGGAAATCTTTGAGTTGATGAACAAGGCCAGTCGTTTTGGCAGCCGCCCCCCCGAATTCCTGCTGACCCACCCGGTCACGGAGAACCGGATCTCCGACTCCCGCGCCCGCGCCGACCAGTTGTCTGCCCAGACCTTAAAAGCCAGCAAAGGCTCACTGAATTACCAGTTGATGCGCATGCGGGCAGCCATCCTGAACAACAGCAACCCCAATGAACTGGCCAAACAGCTCAGTAAAGAGCTGGAAGCCGGACTCTCTTCAGCTCCCGCAGTAACCCGATACGGGCTGGTTCTGGCTAATATGAAAACCCGGAACTTCAAAGTCGCAGACCAATATCTGACCCCACTTCTGAAGGACAACCCCAGCAACCTTCACCTGATCATGACCCGGGCCATTCTGGATGCGGATACAGGAAAAGCCAACGAAGGCATTGCCAGGCTGGACAAGGCACTGGAAATCAACCCGGGAAGCTACCCTCTTATGGCTACCCGCGCAGAAGTCCTGACCAAACAACAAAAATACTCTGAAGCCAGGGACGAACTGTTAAAGCTGAGCCGTGCCAGACCGGACGATCCGGACATCTGGTTTGCCCTGGCGGAGGTTCAGGGACAGGCAAATGACATCCTCGGCCTGCACCAGTCCAGAGCGGAGTATTTTTTCCTGAATGGCAACCTGGACGATGCTATCAAGCATCTTCAGTACGCCCGCAAGATGGTGGGTGACAATTTTGCCCTGAAATCCAAGCTGGACAAGAAGCTGGCGGATATGATGAATTACCGGCAGAAAATGAAGAACAGTTAAAAAAAAGGGCTCCTCACCAGAGGAGCCCTTATTTCATTATCTAGCTGAAGCCGTAAAATCCAGCATTCGCTGCAAGGGCTTCAATGCCTGTGTCCGAAGCGACTCACTGACCTCAATCACATTCATCTCGCCCGGCTCTTCAAGGCAACCCAGCAACGCATCCAGTGAATTCATGGCCATCCATGGACAATGGGCACAGCTCCGGCATGTGGCACCGCTGCCCGCCGTAGGCGCTTCCAGGAACTGCTTATCCGGTGAGGCCTGCTGCATTTTGTAGAAAATCCCACGATCCGTGGCCACAATAAAGGTGTCGTTAGGCATCTCCATGGAAGCCTTGAGCAGCTGACTGGTGGAACCCACCACATCCGCCAGCTCTACAACTGCATCCGGGGATTCAGGGTGAACCAGCACAGCGGCGTCCGGATGCACCTTTTTCAGGTCAAGAATACCCCTGGCCTTGAACTCTTCATGAACAATACAACTGCTGTCCCATAACAGCATATCAGCACCGGTCTGCTTCTGGATGTAACTTCCCAGGTACTTGTCAGGCCCCCAGATGATGGATTTACCTTCCGCGTCCAGCTGCTCAACAATATCCAGAGCGCAACTTGAAGTCACCACCCAATCAGCACGAGCCTTCACCGCAGCCGAGGTGTTGGCATAAACCACCACTTCCCGGTCAGGATGCTGATCACAAAAGGCAGAGAATTCTTCAACCGGACAGCCCAGATCCAGGGAGCACTCTGCCTCAAGCGTGGGCATCAGCACCTGCTTTTCAGGGCTCAGAATCTTGGCGGTCTCCCCCATAAACCGGACACCGGCAACCACCAGTGTATCCGCGGGGTGACGGGCCCCAAAGCGAGCCATCTCCAGGGAATCCGCAATGAACCCACCGGTCTCATCGGCCAGCTCCTGAACAACCGGATCAGTGTAATAGTGAGCCACCAGAACCGCTCTCTTCTCATCCAGGAGCGCCCTGATTCTTTTCTTTTTAGCTTCGTTCACCGCCGGATCCACCGGCACCATTGGAGCCTTCTGCAAATGGCCCTGAACGAGCTCTCTGTCTATCACTGCATTCATAAAGCTTGCGCCCGGCAAAGCACTTTACCTGTCCCTGACTGCACCCTTCTATCGAAGACAGCTGGAAGAGCACCCCCACAGTAAAGTGTCCGCGAATTCCTCTATCAAAAACTGGCGGGTAGTCTATCACAGCTCGCAGGCATCATCAGCACTGATTATTTCAAGGCCAGAGGAAGGTAAAAAAAGAAGGGAAGGAAACAGAAGAGTGGTGGGTCGTGTAGGATTCGAACCTACGACCAATTGGTTAAAAGCCAACTGCTCTACCAACTGAGCTAACGACCCGTGGCCGGAAATTATACGCAACCCGGCCGGGTTTACAAGAATTTTATCCTCCCCACTGAGTCAGTGTCTATTCTCAATAGTCATCCCTTTACCGAGGAAAGCCCAATGCGCGTCCTGGTTGCCATGTTTAAACATGAGACCAACAGCTTCTCCCCGATCATCACTGATGAAGAACGCTTTCGCCAGTGGTGCCTGATCGAAAATCAGGAAATAGAGTCCCGGTTACTCTCAACCAATACCCCTACCGGAGGCTATCTGACCTTTGCCAGGGCGCACTCCTGGGAGGTAGTCACCCCCATCGCCGCCGAAAGCATGCCTTCAGGCCCCATGTCGGAAGCCTGTTATGAAAGCCTGGCCGGTAAAATCATGGCCGCGTCCGAAAAGGCGGATGCCCTGCTGCTGGATCTTCACGGCGCCATGGTGACGGAAACCAGTACTGACGCTGAAGGACTGCTACTGCAAAAATTACGAACCCTTTATCCGGAAAAACCCATTGCGGTCGCATTGGATTTCCACGCCAACATCAGCGAACGAATGGTTGAGAATGCCAATGTTATAACGGGATTCCAGACCTACCCCCATATTGACATGAGGGAAACCGGGCTTCGGGCTGCCCGGATACTGGAAGCCGGATTAACCGGGGCTGCCCGCCCCACAATGGGCTTTGGTCGTATACCGGTGCTTCCCCACACGCTTCGCCAGGGAACCGATGACGAACCTTTTGCCAGCATCATGGCCCATTGCCGCCAGCTGGAAAATCACGAAGACGTACTGGACATCAGTTTCTTTGGAGGCTTTCCTCTGTCTGACACGCCTTATACCTCACCTTCAGTCATCGTCATTACCAATAACAATCAGCCGCTGGCCCATCAACTGACTGCGGAAATCCTTGAAGAAGCCTGGCAAAAGAGGCCGCAGATGGTTTATCAGGGCTGCGACCTGATAAACACCCTTGAACAGGCCAGAAAGGAAAAAAGCACACAGGTATTGCTGGATCACTCAGATAACTGTGGTTCAGGAGGAACCCAGGACGTTATGACCGCGATAAAAGCCATTCATGATCTGACCTTGGAGAAGGTGGCCGTCGCTGCCGTCTGGGATCCGGCATCCGTAAAAAGAATGCAACAGGCGGGTATTGGTGAAACCATCACTCTGGAACTGGGCGGCAAAACGGATATCCCAAGCCTTAACTTGAAAGGGGCTCCACTCACCCTCACTGGCTGCGTCAAATCCCTGTTTGATGGCAAGTGGATTATTCACGGCGACATGTATCATGGAGTGGAAGTGGACCTGGGCCACTCTGCTGTCCTGGACACTGGCTCCATGGAAATCATCATTGTCTCCCATCATGTTGAACCCTGGGACAAAGGAATTTTCATCGCTGCAGGCATTAACCCGGAGCAGAAGCACCTGCTGGTTTTAAAATCCAGAATCCACCACCGTGCCAGCTTTAACACGATCACCCGCAACCACAAACTGCTGGATGGGGAAGGCTGCACCAGTTCTGACTACCGTCTTTTTCCTTTCCAGCACCTGCGCCGCCCTATCTACCCACTGGATAAGGGCTGCGGCTATCCCAAGTCGCATTTTAACTGACCTTCGGCAAAGCCTGGATGAAACACCTTCAAAGGGCTTTTATTGCATCCAAGGGTGCTGATCAAAGCCTTGGTTCTTGACCAAAAGACCTGGGAGACGATCTTGCTGACTTTTGCCCTCACCCAAACTCTCTCTTCAGGGGACGGCTTTAAAAATATGCCCCCCCCCTCTCCCTCCAAGGGAAGGACTTTGACAATTTGCACCAACAAGCCCCCTCTCCCTCTGGGAGAGGGCTGGGGTGAGGGAAAACGGTAAATAGATTATGGCGGAAACATCAAGATCAGCTAGCGAAGCCACAGTGCAACCTATGCGAGCTTCCCCGGCATAGCCAGGAGTTTAACTAATGATTAATTAGCACTTAATGCTGATAAGGCGTCGGATCCTCCACCCCGGCTTCCTGAAACCCCTTTCTGCGATAACAGCAGCTGTCACATTCTCCACAGGCACGTCCCTGATCATCCGCCTGGTAACAGGACACCGTAATGCCATAATCGACCCCCAACCGGACACCTTCGCGGATAATATCGGACTTGTTCAATTCCAGCAGGGGGGCGCGAATATGAAAATGATCTCCCTCTACACCCGCCTTGGTCGCCAAATTAGCCATTGTCTCAAAGGCCTGAAGGTATTCACCACGACAATCAGGGTATCCGGAATAATCCACTTCGTTGGCACCGATAAAAATATCTCGGGCCCCAATCACTTCAGCCCATCCCAGGGCCAGAGAAAGGAATACGGTATTGCGTGCAGGGACGTAAGTGACAGGAATACCTTCACCACCAAAACCAGGAACATCAATATCATCATCGGTCAATGCCGAACCACCGATATCCCGGAGGTCTAGCTTCAATACCTTGTGGCTCCTGGCCCCCATCGCCTTTGCCACACGAACGGAGGCTTCCAGCTCAGAACGATGGCGCTGGCCATAATCAAAACTGACGGTATAGCACTCAAACCCTTGATCCCTGGCTATTGCCAGAACCGTTGCAGAGTCAAGGCCTCCGGATAACAACACCACTGCTTTTTTCATATCAATCGATTCTCTTTTTGAAACAGGAAAGTCCGGTTTAAACCCCCGTCTGGTCACCCCAGATCACCCGGTGCAACTGAATCTGAAACCGGACCGGCAAGCGGTCATCCAGAATCCATTGAGCCAGCCGCTCCGGAGGAAGCTCACCACTGACCGGAGAAAACAGCACATCTGACACACGTTCAGAAAGTTGATATTCCATCAGTTTCGATACCGACCACTCATAATCATCGCGATCGGCAATCACAAATTTGACCTGGTCCCGCCGGTCAAGGTACTGGATATTGTCATAAAGGTTTCGATGCACCTCTCCGGAAGCGGGCGGCTTGAGATCCATCACTTTAACCACACGGGCATCCACTCCAGACAGATCCATGGCACCACTGGTTTCGAGGGAAACCTCAATCCCCTGATCCGCCAACAGAGCCAACAATCGCTGACAACCAGGCTGAGCCAGGGGCTCTCCGCCGGTGACCGTGACATAGGCAGGGCGATACTCTGACACTTTGCCAATAATATCCTGCAAACTGATCAGCCCCCCCCCTTTGAACGCATATTCTGTATCGCACCAGCGACAACGAAGAGGACAGCCTGTCAGCCGGACAAAAACCGTAGGAAGCCCCATGGTTCTGGTCTCACCCTGCAAGGAATAGAATATCTCTGACACCCGGAGCATTTCTGCCGACATTGGTCACACCCACAGTAGAGGGCTTCCCCCTCAGAAATCCAACACCCACCTTATGCCAAAAGAACCCAATACACAGAAGATTCCGCTCAATGACCAAGGCACTTAATGAGATAAAAAAAGAGGGCAATTCTCGCAGAACAGCGAAAGAAAGGGAATGAACAGATAAGCAAGCCGCGCTGAAGACAACACCTCCAGCACGATTGCCTGGCAGCCTGTCGGGCAGGCCGCTAGAAAGAAAGGAGAGCGACTCAGGAACCGTCCATCGCTCTCAGATAAGTATCAGAAAGCCGTGCCGCTGCCGTATCCGGGTACTTTTTAATCACCGATTCCAGCAAGCTTCGGGCTTTATCCTTATCCCCCAGAAGGTCGTGCAGACGGCCAAGCTTATAGCTGGCATCGGGAACCTTCGGACTGCCCGGATAGTCATTCAGCACACTCTGAAAAGCATCCCGGGCTGGCTGGTACTGTCCCTGGGCCATCTCAACCTCCCCCAGCCAGTATTGAGCATTATCGGCGTAACGCCCCTTAGGGTAGGCAGTCAGCTGCTTCTTCAGAGCCTCTCGAGCCTGATCAAACTGTTTGCCCCGAATCAGACCAAAAGCCGCCTGATAAGCCTCTTCCTCACCTTTCAATGCCTCATTACCAGACACCTTTGAGGAAGAGCCACTCTTACCGGTTGCCTTTTTTACCGGGGTGGTTGTCGACGGAGACCGGCTGCCTGATGCAACCGTCTTACCGCCGCTCTGATTTAACCGGGAGATCCGCTCATCAAGATCAAGGTAGCGGTCACGATTTTCCTGCTGGAGCCGTTCCAACTGAAATCCCTGCTCTTCCAGTTGACCGCGAAGCTCCATCAACTCCTGGCGCATCTGTTCAATGGTATTGAGCAAATAGGCCGTTGAAGAGTCTGCAGCAGCAGGAGAGACGGATGGAGCCGGTGAACTTTCAACCTTTTCACCGTCGTCCTGGGCACTGCTGATGGGCGCATTGTCGACACCAATGGGACGAGACTGCTCTATGGGTACAGACGCTGCTGCATAACTACTGACCAACCCCATTATCATTGCAGAGTATTTCAGAGCACACCAGCCACGACGCTTCCTGTGCGAATTTCCTGCTCTCATTCAGTCCCGCCCCCTTTTGAAACTCAGTGGACAACCCTTAATCAACAACAATCACAGCACGACGGTTCATGGCCCAGGCCGCTTCATTGTGAGCCGGGTCTAGAGGCTTCTCAAAACCGAAGCTGATGACTTCAATCCGGCCTGCAGCAACCCCTTTGGCTACCAGGTAGTTCTTAACGGTGTTAGCGCGTCGCTCACCCAGAGCCAGGTTGTAGGTACGGGTGCCACGCTCATCGGTGTGACCCTGAATAACAATTTTCTTGTCAGCGCCTTCCCTGGAGTTCAGGTAAGCTGCCTGAACGTCGAGTGCCTTATAGTCTTCCTGGCCCAGCTTGGAGCTGTCAAACGGAAAGTTGTAAGTCTTCTTGTCCAGCAAAGCTTCAATCTGTTCCGGAGAAGCATCAATCCGGCCACTGTCAACCACCGCCTGAACAGCAGGATCCAGCACCGGCTCTACCTCAACCATGACTTCATCTTCAACCGTGGATACAGGCTCGGTCTTGGCGGAAGAGGTGCTTTCCCCTCCGGTGGAAGCACACCCGGCCAGCCAGATGGCAGTTACAGCAAGTGCAGCGGCCTTGACAACGTTGGCAAATTGCATGTCAGACTCCAGTCGTTCTCTGAATTAAGATTTCAATGATTTTACTATGAAAATGCCGCTACCAGCGGCCTGCCGAACTTACAACAGGCTGTGCATTCCCATGGTTCAGTGTGGGCGTCATTTTCTGCCCATAACTGTTTTTGCAGTACACTAACAGAACTGAGGTTTCCCGACCAGTCCGGATACCAGGGGATGGGGGCGACCTCAAACAAAACCTCTCAACGCTTCAAGTCCACGCTGGGCCCCCAGGCTGGCTCGCGAACGTCACCGGCAGCTGAAGGAAGCCGGTGTTTCACCCGACCATCAGCAGACACTATACCCAATTCGCCATTTCTGCCACCTTGAGCAGAATAGATCAGCCGTCTGCCACCAGGCGCAATACTGGGAGAGTCCTCCAGCTTTGAGGATGTAAGAAGGCGCAGCCGGTCTGTGTCAAGATCAAGTACTGCAATATTAAAGTCCGTGGCGCCCTGACCTTTGTGAACCAGTGCCAGGGATTTCCCGTCAGGGAAGACCTTGGCCCGGGCATTAAACCGCCCCTGGAAGGTCAGCCGCCGGGGCTTGCCTTCTGGAACCGTTTCTCCATTGGCCATTCGGCGAACAGCCTGTTGATACACCTGGGGGCTTCCTCCCCGGTTGGAGGTAAATACCAGACTCTTACCATCCGGCATCCAGTCAGGCTCAGTATCAATAGCGTAGTGTGAAGTCACATTACTGAACTTCCGGGTCTTCAGGTCCAGAACATAAACATCGGGGTTACCGTCCTTGGAAAGCACCATGGCAATGGACTGGCCATCCGGCGACCAGACCGGAGAGTTATTCAACCCTTTAAAACGGGTCAGGCGCTCACGTTTTCCGGTGGCCAGTTCCTGAAGGTAAATAGCCGGTCGTCCGGTTTCAAATGAAACATAGGTGACACGGGTGCCATCCGGTGACCAGCTGGGAGAAAGAATCGGCTCTTTGGAACTGAACACTTTACGATCACGCTTGCCATCGGCATCGGCGTAATTCAGCTGGTAGTCCATCTGTGTTTTTTTAGACGATCCACTCTGCGCTTGCCGGGCTGTTACGTAAAGAATGCGGGTTGAAAAATCACCTTTAAGGCCAGTGATTTTTTCATACACCGCATCACTGACACGATGGGCCATTCCACGAAGCTGGCTTTCAAGCCCGGTAAAACCACCACTGGCAATCCGCTTATTCCTGACAATGTCGTATAGCTGGTAATTCAGAGTATAGAATTGACCACTGTGACTCACCTCTCCCGTTACCAGATAAGAAGCTCCAAGAACCTTCCAGTCCCGGTAATACACGTCAGACTCTTTAGAAGGAAAGCTCAGCATGCTGCTTCGGGCCAGAGGCCTGAAAAGACCGCTGAGTTTGAGGTCATTATCAATGATGGCTGCGGGATCTTCCGGCAGAACTTTCTCCCCTTTCCAGCCGAAAGGGGAGACCGCCATGGAGACCGCCTGGTCATTCCCCCGGGTGACCTCAATGGTCAGCTCTGCCTGAACCTGCTGTACCATCAGCAGGCAGGCAAACAGTGCTAAAAATTTCAGTATAGGCCTCATCTCACCAGATCCTCGGGCTTGAACCGGAAAATAATACGGCGGAAGTACTGATCAAATACCCGCCGATCCAGCTGTTTTAACTCAGAAAAAGGCGACGCCCTTTTGATTGCCTGGATAACCGAGCGATCAAATTCGTCATTACCGCTGGACTTTACCATGGAAATATCCAGCACATCGCCAAAGGGTGACAGACTGATGCGGAACTCAGCCACCATATGGTTGCGGGCACTGGGAGGTCTGTTCCAGTATTGAGCCGCCAGACTTTTAATCAAGGAGCTGTACTTTGCCACCTGCTGTTCGTCATGCTCTTGTTGAAGAGCCTGCTCCCTGGCCTCCTGCTCCCGCTCCAGAGCCCTGAGCATATCTTCCTGCTGCTTTTTGCGGCGCTCCTCTTCCTGTTTTTTCTTCACCGCCGCTTCCCGCTGCTGGCGGGCAACCTCTTCTCTTTTCCGGGCGGCTTCTTTTTCCCGGCGCTCCTTTTCCTTTTTGAGGGCCAGCGCCTTCTGTCTCTGCTCTTCTTTTTTTCTCTGTTCCGCCTTTTTGCGGGCTTCAGCCTGCCTGCGAGCCTTCTGCTCCTTTTTAAGGGCTGCCGCTTTCTTCCTGGCCGAATCATCCACCACCGGTTTTGCCCTTTCCTTAGGAAGCTCAACCAAAGCCGCCGTAATGTGCGCCGGGGGCTTAAACCGTACCTCTGAGTGACGCTCCCAGCTGGCAAATACCGCCACGCCGATCACAGCGTGAAGCACCAGAGAGAGAAACACCGGGAAACTGTAACCATGAATAAGGGCTGCAGAAACCCTGGAGAACCACCTCTTCATTTACTTCCCTTCCAGCACCACCGGATCGGTAATTAATCCGACATTGGCGACTCCTACTGTCTGAATTCCAGCCATCAGCTCAATGACCGAACCGTAGTCAACACGGGTATCCCCCTTGACCAGAACCTGGATACCGGGTCTGGCCGCCACCACTTTTCCAACTTTTTCCATTAACGAGGAAAGCTGAAGGGCTTTTTCCCGGGTTGACCCCAGATCCATGTAGTATTCCCCACTGGCCTTGATCGAGAGGATCAACACCTCTTTATCTTCAGGAAGGGGGATGGCATCACTGTTGGTTTTGGGGAGTTCGACCTTGATTCCCTGGGTCAGCATGGGGGCACTGATCATAAAAGCGACCAGCAACACCATCATGATATCAATGAAAGGCACCATGTTGATTTCCGACATGGGCTTCCGGCGATTTTTTGCTTGCGCCATGGTTTTGCTCCGCGCCGCTATGTCCGACTGTGAACCTTGCGATGAAGAATACTGGAGAACTCATCAGCAAAGGTTTCGTAATTGGACATCAGAGCGTCCACCAGGGAAGCGTATCGATTGTAGGCAACAACCGCCGGGATGGCGGCCACCAAACCGACTGCGGTGGTCATCAATGCTTCAGCAATACCCGGTGCCACCGATGCAAGGGTGGGCTGCTGAACTACCGCCAGACCTCGAAAAGAATTCATAATCCCGACAACCGTGCCGAACAGTCCCACGTAGGGACAAGTGGAGCCCACACTGGCCAGAAACGGCAGATGGGTTTCCAGCTTTTCCTGCTCCCGGGATATCGCGACCCTCATGGCTCGCTGAGTACCTTCCATCACCGCATCGGGATCCGCGGTGCCCTGGTTTCGCAGGCGGGTAAATTCGGTAAAGCCCGCCTTGAAGATCTGTTCCAGCCCGGAATCGGGGTTGTCATTGGCCTGAACATCTTTATATAACTCAATCAGATCCATGCCTGACCAGAACCGGTCCTCAAAAGCCAGCATCGCCTGCCGGGCATTCCGGAGCAGCAGCCCCCTCTGGATAATCATCATCCAGGAAACAACCGATGCCGCTACCAGCATAAAAAGCACCAACAGGACAACCCAGCTGGCATTGCCAATCAGCGACCACAATGACATGCTATCCGTCACCGACAACCTCACTACCGTCAATCAACAGGAAATGCCCCCGATCATAACACCAAAACGCGATCGGGTATCGGTTAACCCCTGACAAACTCCCGGAAAATCAATAACACCAGTGCAATCCACAGCGGGTTCGATAGCGGCTGTCATGGAGGAGACGACTTCTTTCCTGCTCAAGCTGGCGATAAACAGAGTCATCACGCTCCCGCCGGATCTGGTTACCCATCTGCTCCTGGCGCTGTCGTAACTCGGCTTCCGGTACCGGCTGATGCAACCTCTGCAAGGCAACCTTGGCTTCAGGAACCCCCCAGCGGGCTGCTTCCTGATAAAGCGCGATGGCCTGGGCTGTGGAAGAGGCTACAGACAACCCCTGCTCATAGCACAACCCCATGTGATAAATATCCAGAGGCAAAACAGAGGCAGAAAGAATCAGGGTTCTGCAGGCATTTTCAGTGGCAGAAAACCTTGCTCCCCCCATAGGGGCAACAGGCTCGGCGTCTATCTGTACGCGCTGGCTGCACCCTGATAACCCCCACACCAGCACGCATACAAGAAAATAGTCAAACAAATTTCGTGGTTGTGGGCTCATAAGTATCCTCCTGCCAATAA
This sequence comes from Endozoicomonas sp. Z74, assembly GCF_057680865.1. Taxonomy (NCBI): domain Bacteria; kingdom Pseudomonadati; phylum Pseudomonadota; class Gammaproteobacteria; order Oceanospirillales; family Endozoicomonadaceae; genus Endozoicomonas; species Endozoicomonas sp. Z74. Next base: position 10,570 of record NZ_JBLYZI010000047.1, on the reverse strand, counting down.
GCTTTTTTTCATAAGATCCCCTCAGAAACTCTGCTGATTGTGATCCGTTTTAGACCAACAACCACCCCCCTGGTTCACACTATAATCCCCTTCTTTCAGTGAGTGATAAAGCGCCTCCAGCGCCTGGAGATCAAGCTCCTTGCACAACTGAATAATCACCGGGGGGTACTGGCCATAACCGGGCTGGTCAAGCCAGCCAGTGGCTTTTTCCGCCAGAGCCTCCACATCCCCCAGCTCAAGCATCCGGCCAATAGCCTCCATCATTTCCTGAACTCTCAAGAGGTTATCCGGTTTTCGCCCTGCTCCATTCCGGTTCTGGAGCTGGTGATGAATAGCGCTGAACAACTCATCAAAATGCACCGGTTTGGTCACAAAACCACAAAAGCCGGCTTCAACGATTTTCAGCTGGGTCTCTTCGGACACACTGGCAGTAATCGCCATGATTTTCATGGTTTGTCTTTCAGGCATTCCATGGATAGCACGGGTGGCTGCAACTCCATCCAGCCTTGGCATTCGAAGGTCCATCAGGACCAGGTCATAATACGTCTCACGGCACTTCTCCAGAGCCTCTTCACCGTCCTCAGCGGCATCCACCTTGTACCTTCGCGCTTTTAATGCACGCACCAGCATATCCCGGTTGTTAAAGCTGTCATCCACAACCAGAATCTGCCACATGGTCTGATCATCGGATGTACTATCGATCATCTGATTAATCTTTTCTCTTGCCAGTTCCTTGCCATTGGACATATCACTGGTTCGAACAGGGATGGCAAAGAAAAACCGGCTGCCTTTATCCAGCTCGCTGCACACCTGCAGATCCCCCCCCATTGCCCTGACAAGACGGTAACTGATCGCCAGCCCCAGCCCGGTTCCTCCCTGGTTCTGCCCCTTTCCCAACTGACTGAATGGCTTGAACAGTTCTTGCATATCAACCTGCGAGATACCGATGCCCGTATCAATCACCTCAAAAAGCAGCTGGTCGCCTTTCTGGGCAACTGTCTGGGAAACATTGATGCATACCGACCCCTTTTCGGTAAATTTAACCGCATTCCCCACCAGGTTGATCAATACCTGCCTGAGCTTGACATTATCCCCGATAATTTCCGAAGCAATGGTGTCTTCCACATTCAGGCTCAGAACCAGTGACTTCTCCCTGGCCAGTTCGCAGACATTTGCCAACACGGTATTCAGTGTGGCCCGCAGATTAAAAGGTTGAGGATCAAGCCGGACACCTCCACTTTCTATTTTTGTCATGTCCAGAATGTCGTTGATCAGCGTCAGCAAGTGCAACCCGCAGGCCTCAAGAGAGGAAAGATTGAGCCGGTACCGTTCAGGGACACCTTTATCCGCCAGTAACAACTGTGCATAACCCAACACACCATTCAATGGAGTACGGAGTTCATGGCTGATATTGGAAAGAAACATGGACTTGGCCTGGCTGGCTTTCTCTGCCTGATCCTTGGCCGCCAGCAATTCCTGTTCGATCAGTTTTCGTTCCGTAATATCTCTTAAGACAATGGACACCAATACTCCTTCACTGGTATCCAGGACGTTGCTGGAAACCTCCATGGGAAAGCTGTGGCCACTCTGGTCAATACCCCGGGAAAAAGCCGCCTTCAAACAATGGAGGTCACTCTGACAGTGATCAAACTTTCTTAGCAAAGTACATTGTTCCCGGTTGTCCGGATCAATCAGGATATCAAGGGGCATGTTCAGCAACTCTTTATCCTGATATTTAAAAAGCTCGACGACCTTTGAATTGACCAGGCTGATCACCCCATCTTCATTGGTGATTATCACTGCGTCGGGGGCACCGGCGATCAGTGATTTGAACTTCTCGGTATCACGAACGCGATGAGTGATATCGTTTCCCATGCCTTCAATGGCGGTACCCGGCGATTCTCCATCCTCATCATCCAGATAATGCCCCCTCGGGAGACTGCTTGCATGGCCGGTGCAAAACATCTCAACTAACCGGACAGAACCATCCCGGTGACGCATTTCCACTTCAAAAGCTTCCTGCCACAACCCCGCGGTAAGGGCATCAAGAATATTGAAAAAAGGGTGATTGATTTTGGAGGCTGTCAAAAACTGCTGAATGCGCCCGGTAAACTCCTCCACCTCATACCCCAGCACTGTGACAATCGAAGGGCTTACATAGGTAATCCGGCCATCCCTGGCAAGATTAAAATAAAAATAGTGCCCCCGCAGCTGCTGAACCAAATGCCCCATATTATGGGTTCTGGCCTGCTGCAGTGCGTGCTCCCTATCCGCCAGCCTGCTTTTCAGGCGGGTAAAGCTTCTGTTGAGGCTGGCCACCTCGTCCCTTGAATCCTTTTCTCCCTCCCTTGTATCACCACTGAGGGCAAACATATTCATTTGCTCTTTGAGGCGGTTCAGGGGACTGATGATTCTCCCCAACACCCCCCACAGACACCCCAGTGTCAACAACAAAGCACCTCCAATAAGAAAGGCTCCCAGTATTCCCAGACGCATAACCGGGGCGAGAACATCCTGCTCCAGCATGCTGAGGCCAAAATACCATCTTGTTGAAGGGACCGGCATCGCCGTTACCCATCTTTTATCACTTCGGGAAAATGAGCGAAAATTGATGTTTTCCCCTTCCCAGGAAACCCTTTGAACCGCTTCTCGATAAATTCCGCATGGCTCAGGGTCAGTAGCCGGCCGAATAGGATCCAGCAAAATCCGTGCAACCGGGTTTTCATTTTCAACAGTGGTTTGTATATCCCCAAACCCCTTGCAGGGGGGAAGGGCAGTAATCTCATCCAGTGTCCGGTATTTTGGCAGCGTTATGCCACTGGTGAACAGCACGTTGCCAGCGGGGTCAAGCAACATCAGTCGTGTTCTGGGGTTCTTCCATACAAGGGGCTCGGTCAGCTTTGCCCCATCAATGTCGAGGCGAATCACAGACTGATTGCTACCAGGCACCGATACCAGCAAACTGGATTGAAACCTGCGCCTTTCAACTCCTGTATAGACATACCAACGGGTCAGGATAGAAGAACTGCTTAAAAGTGGAACGATCTCGTCAACAGGAATTGAAAATGGAGGCATTCCCGAGCTTTCATGAAATTCTCCATTCGTTTTTAACCAATACTGGGTATAAATCTTATCCCTGTGAAACTGGTCTCCTCCATAGTTAATCACCCCGATGCCTGTCACCAGATCCGTGTCGCCAAGAAGCGCTTTCAGATAAGAAGCCTGACTGCCCGGATGGTTGATTAACCCATCAAGACCAAGGGAAAGCGCCTTGCCTGCCTTAAGCACCCTTTGGGCATTACCATCAATGACCGCAACGTACTGCTGTGCCTGATAAAGATGTTTTCGGCTTATCTCAGAAGAAACGGCCTTGAAGGCATAATAGAGAAAAACAATCGTTACCACACTGTAAAACGCAACAGCAGGAACCAGAGTATAGAGGGTTATTTTTTGCCGGATCGATTTGGGCATAACAACAGGATCATCACTGTCCAGTTTGTAAACGGGTTTTTCTTCAAAGAACTACTGCTGATGAAAAACAAATAACCATCTATGTATGCAGTGCACTTCATCATCAGGATATATGGCGCGCTGGTACCATAATAAACACCGTCTCCCCCAATACATAGTCATTAATAACCTCCCATATCATCCCAGCGATACATAGCAAGCTAGCACATCCCTGTGATGCTGCCTTAGTTATCAGTACCTATTTCGTTTAAAATAAGCCATTATCTGAGCCGGGAGAGCTAACAAAGGCACTGGTTCAAAACACAGAGGAGAGTAAGATTTAACGATAGATATGCAGCCCTGGGTATTTTCCTTTGTCACATTCAACGGGCTCTCTCTTAAAAAAGCAACCTGCTTCCCTTGAAACGGACTGCGCCCTGTGCCCGTGCCATCTCTTGCATCATCGGTATCATCCCATGAGTCATCCTGGTCATCACCTTCACCGTCCACTTCTAGGTCATTCCTGTGTTCACCCAAATTGCCAATTAATGCTTCAACACCTTGATCTCCTTCCACCATCGCTCCTGAAGCAAATTCAAGCCCTTCTAACAGGCGAGTCATATCCAAACTATCTAGCTGTTCAGGGTCATGACTCTCTGCCAAAGCATCCCTTGAAACACCACTGCCCCAACGTTGATGCATCTGTTCATCAGGGATGACAACCCACCAACCCGGAACCAAAGTATATTCGGAAACCTCAAATGGCAATACGAAGTGCTCTGAACTCAGGGCTGGAGCCGTAGTATACAAAGCATAAAAGCTGGGATGATTTCTTAAGAACTCTGCAATGTCATCAGAAGATCCTGTACGTGAATGATGCATAGATGTCCCCTTGTCATTTTTAGTTCGCCAGAACACCCACCAGTTATATACAGGTTTATTTTCATTAGAGCCAGCTACCGGCTGGAACACCACGATACCATTAGGTTTTTTATTGACCGTCGATTTTTCTACATCTCTTATAAGCCAATCAAGGAATGCAAAAAAATACGGCTCATAATCCAGCATATTATGACTATTCCCATAACGTTGGTGGGGTCTGTAATTTTTGGGAAGAAGCTCATCCAGGAAACTTGCAAGAACACTCCATTCCTCAGGATGAATTAGGCGCATCAAATTCGCTAGAGCTTTCCTCAAATAGGCAGAATAGGAATAGTACCCTCCCTTACTATTATCCGGGTAAATATACTTTGTTTTCTCGGGAAAATGAGCAAATCCAAGCCTGTCAACATTAAAGGTTCTTTTCCTCATTTTATCCGGTTTATTTTTTTTGGACGGAGGTTGCAGCTGATCAAGACTAGAAAGCACTGACACATAAAGATCTTCACTATCACTCTCTGACGGCCTCTTTTTCCTGGAACTTTGTTCAGGATGTGAGGTTGTTGCAGGTGAGGCAGCGGTCATGGGCTCCAATCCAGTAGCAGATGACGGATATGAAAAAGGATTAAAAGAATAACTCGCGACATTTAAATTTGAATACGATAAAACAGGGCTCCAGTGATCATATTGTTGGTTAGTATAAGCTCCATGCAAATGATTAAAAAAAACCAGCGTATGAGGCATATTTGCAGATCTGGCTATTTCAGAAATATTATGTATTACATCAATCTCAGTCTGACCGTCTTCATTATGCTGATAACTAACACCCACCGGATTCCATTCCTCATTAGTATGAATCAACAGGATGCGAAACCTCATCCCTGTCTGCTGATATAAAAACCTCAACACCACTGGAACATCGTCGGCAACAAACCAACTAGCTGGTTCATCCGCTCTAGAAGTTGTCCTATGCTCTCCAGCCTGAAGCATTCTATTCCGTAGATTCTGCACATCGATCATCAGGTCTCTCGCATTCCTCCCATTAAATAGATTTTCATAGCTTAAGCCACTCCTTTTACAAATATTCTCAAGAACCACAAGCAAGGATTGCCAAAAGCACATATTATCAGGAAAAACCCCTGGAAACTTAAAACCGAACATTCGCTTAAAATAATATCGATACCTTTCATTTTCTTCAACAAATTGAAACTGCCTCATTCTACCGCTAACATATTTATTTTTGCTCGATACTCCACCCCCGCCTTTCTTAAGTTTTTTCTTTGCAGAATTGATATTCTCCTCCAGCCGAACTAGGGCAGCCAACATTTTCTCCAAATAAGTTCTATCATCCATTGACTGAATATTTTCATAGACCTCATCTCCATGAAATTCTGCATTACCATCTACACCTTCTTCGAACATTCCAATTTGAAGACTAAATAGCAAATAATCAAAATACTTATCCTCCCTTGTTTTATCCTGTCTAGCACTTTCTTTTTTTGCATTGCTATGTAATTTTAGTTTTCGGATGCGCTTCATCAGCCAATTGATTTCGCACGTTATTGACATACATTTATTATAGATTTGTTCCCAGTCATTAATTAGCTTACGATCATTCTCAGAATACGAATCAACCCGAGCCATCCTCACAACCTTATCTCTGCTTTTATTTCTTTGATCCAACATTTGCACTAAAAAAAAAAGGTACGGATAACTAGGTTCAGAACTCATAGCATACAGGTTCCTTCTTCTTTCAGGCCACATATCTATCACAAGGTCATTAACTGGAGACATCTGGCCATTTAGCTGAGTATACGTTGGAACAATATCCATCTGTTTCAATCTTGCAGACACATACACGAAATTACCTGGATTCATATCTGTATTTACAGTCATTATTCCATCCCTGCCCCCCTGATTTTGTTGAATCCTTTCAAAATCATAGTCATTATAAGGGCTAATACCTTCATAAAAATCATTAATTATTTTTAATTTTGTTTCAACACTTACTCCTGGAGCTGCAAGAATAACATCTATAAACTGGTTATACAGCAACTCCCCTTGGACAGAATAAATAATGAATTTCTTTAGCCTTTCGCTGTATATCCATAAATACACAACCGGCACCAAAGACTCTTTTACAATCCTTTCACAGAGAACAACATAAGCACCCAATGCGTCTATCACCCTTTCAGCCTCCTCACGGGTATCAAGAGCCACATGAGTCCTCTTAATAGCAAGACTTCTGAAACGATAAAGCGTATTACTAACCTGAGCAGAAATGCCAGAACCAAAGTTTCTATTCAGCATCATATTACTTTCTGGCAAGTCTGGGTTATGCGTTGCTTCAAAATTGCGAAGAAGCGACAATAAAGCCTCCCTGATTTTTTTTTCTTTTGCTCGTTTCACACTCTCCTTATCCTCCTCTGATGGAATCGGATATTCTCTACTATTCATTGGATATTCTGAGTCTGGAGAAATCATATCTGAAAGCTTCCGACGCTTTAGTGTGTCAAATGGAACAATGACTTCAAAATTACCTCCATAATAATCTTTTATGACATAAACGACATACAGCTGCTCTGGATTAAGCTTGCCATGTTTAATATAATAACTTGGACCTTTATTTAGCGTGGCCGTCATAAACGCATTAAACTCCTCCTCCATAAATCTCCTGTCTGACTCTGACTCTGACTCTTCATAATCTTCCTCCTGAACCGAGGATAGAGGCGATGGTTTCGGCAGAACTCCAGAAACCTGCAAAAAGTCAGAGGGAAAATAACTTTCCTCTTCCCCTCTGTATTGTGGAGATAAAACGACAGACTCCTCCTCTAGTTCGCTCATACGAATATGACCAAAAGATGGAGGCAGCTTACTCCTTTCCATTTCCTCAGGGTAAGCCTCTTTACCTTCAACAAATGGAAGCCACCATAAATTATGGACTTCCATTGAGGCTGGAGAGCTATGATGGCTGGATGGAGAGCCTTGCTCTCTCATAGGAGAAGGAGGCATAAATACAAAAGGATTTCGATTGACCTGTGCAGCCTCAGCACCTGGCGTATCTGTCGGGTTCAAAGCTGCTCCAACTACACTTTTACCAATCTCAATGCCAAATTCCTTTTCTCCATCATTATTTCTCCAAAAAAAGCGATAATCCGCAGCAACTAACACATGACCATAGTCTCTTAACAAAGCAAGAAACTTACGCATTTGATCGAGTTTCCAGGCTTCGCTATACAACGCCTGCAATTCAAGCGAGACGATTGTATAAGGCTCAGACTCAGGCTCAGGCCCAGGCTCCTGCTCCTGCTCCTGCTCCCCATGACCCTCCTCTCCACTTTCTGTCCCTGAAGGCATTGCCCACACGGCAAGGGGCAGACCGTAAATCAATATAAAAACAAGAAAAAGAGCAAGCCTTCGCTTAGGGCCTATTATGTATTTTAAGCACATACTTCTTTGCTCTATAAACCTTGAGAGCATAATAGGTGATAATTCACAGCCTGCTTGATAAAAAAAGAAAGGTCTCTATATACGGAAAAAGTCAACCCCAGTACAGATAGTAAAGTGAGTCCACGCAATCTTGTGAAGGTGCAACTGAATGGGAGCCCTTCAGGGCTCTTTATAATCAAGACCAAAGTGCTGATATGCATTTCGAGTCAATACCCGGCCCCGAGGCGTTCGCATAATATACCCCTGCTGAATCAGAAAAGGTTCCAGGACATCCTCAATGGTATCGCGCTCTTCACTGATGGCAGCGGCCAAACTGTCAACCCCCACCGGACCTCCGTCAAACTTTTCAATCATTGCCAGCAGAAGCCGCCGATCCATATGGTCAAAGCCTCGGGCATCCACATCCAGCATATTCAGGGCATCATCAGCCAACTGACGGGTAACACGGCCATTATTTTTCACTTCTGCAAAGTCCCGGACTCTGCGTAGAAGACGGTTGGCAATTCGGGGAGTTCCCCTGGACCGGCAGGCAATTTCTCGGGCCCCATCTTCTTCCATAGCCACCCCCAGGATGCCGGAAGAGCGAAGGACAATGGTGCTGAGGTCAGCCTCACTGTAAAACTCCAGTCTCTGGACAATACCAAAACGATCCCTTAGAGGTGAGGTTAACAGGCCCGCTCGAGTGGTAGCGCCCACCAGAGTAAAAGGCGGGAGGTCCAACTTGATGGACCGGGCAGCAGGCCCCTCTCCAATCATGATATCCAGCTGATAATCTTCCATTGCCGGATAAAGTACCTCTTCCACCGCTGGGCTCAGTCGGTGAATCTCATCAATAAACAGGATGTCATTGGGTTCAAGGTTGGTCAGCAGTGCCGCCAGATCCCCAGACTTTTCGATGACCGGTCCTGAGGTTGACCGGATATTGCTGCCCATTTCATTGGCCAGAATATGCGACAGAGTGGTTTTACCCAGCCCCGGAGGCCCAAAAATCAGCGTGTGATCCAGAGCATCTCCCCTCATTCGGGCGGCCTGGATGAATATCTCCATCTGTTCCCGGACTTTCGGTTGCCCGGTATAATCCTGAAGTTTAACGGGACGGATGGCACGGTTCTGAATCTCTTCATTGGGCCGCTGCTCGGCGGAAATCAAACGGTCTGCTTCTATCATCTCTTTGCCTGTGCGCTGATCCTTTAAGACTACCACTTCAGCCCACATAAACGAATGGAAAAATAGCGATTCCGCTAGTCGTGACCAGAGTGACTGTCCGGTCCCAGTTTCGCTTGCACAAGCTCGTCAAAAAGTGCTGGTAACGACACTTTTCCTCGCTCTCCTGGAACCGGTTTTAAGATGTTGGTGTGGCCCACACCCATTTTTTGGGTGGTAACTTTTGACCCCATGCCATGAAGCTTCTTATTCAATGCTTCCGGCAACTTCCCCGTTTTCGCCTTAAGCGCCGTCACCCTGCTCTGCAACACTTCAACAAGGGATTTTACCCGGCGTATTTTCCCTTTATCCACCAGAACGGACTTATCATCCTTACGCTGAGGTCCTGGATCAGAGGCGCTCCGCTTGACCCCAGAAGGGATGTTTGCCATCGGCAGCAGGTGCAGCTTCACTTCCTTCTCGCCGTCAGAGCGCTCCCTGATCCGGGTGTGTTCTGACTCGAGAGATCGTCTGATCACTGTTTCAATGGTTTTTTGAAGGGTGGTTATACCTGGATCACTCACGCCTTTTGTGGATAACGTATTCAGGTCAATTTCACCTTCATTCACGTCAAGCTTCACTTCAATTCCCACTTGGTGCCTTCCCGCATCGTTGCCGGTAACCACTTTGCGCAGATGCTTTGGAACTGAACTCAGTAAATTCTCAAGGTCGGCGCCCACAGTAACAGAAAGAGTTCCATTCAGGCCTTCATCAAGACTCAACTCACCGGCTTTTATCTGAATAGCCCCCACCTGAAGCTTTTCCAGCTCAAAACGGTTAAAAGCCACCTGGGGCTTGTCGGATGTTTTCCCAGAAACAAGATTTGGACGGTGTTGAGCATTAAGCTCAATGAGTGAGATTGTGCTTCCTTTAGCCTGAACATCGTATTTATCTGTCAAATTTTCCGCCTGAAGCACTTTTACTTTCACTGCATTGGAATGGAGATGAACTTCTGTCCTCTCGCTCTCCCACAGATTATCAGTTTCCGGCTCTATTTCTTGGGATTCATCAGTAAGACCTGGAAGATGCTTTGTAACCCCATAACAATAGCGGCTGACACTTTCACCCAGAAGAGATAACAGGTTCGTGTCACCGGTTAACTCTGGTGCGTCAATACTGATATACAATTTGGCATGAAGAAGTTTTTTTTCACCTTCTCCCCCCCCTTCATGGGCACTCTCAAGCTCACGCGGCGGTTCGCCTTCTTCCCCTTCTTCCTGGACACACTCAAGCTCAAACGACAGGCTCTCTGCTTTGATCAGTGCACTTTCCTGATCGTAAAGTCCGTGCTCACTTTCAGAGTGGCCCAGCTGCACGGGCTCAAGGCCATTGAGATGAATCTTACCGATAGTCAGGCGATAGCCCGAACGGCTTCCTTCCTCATGGCCCCGAGTCTCGCTTTCCGGCAGAGAACCACTAGAAGGAATAAACATCTGGAACCGTCCCTCGGGAATCTGAATATCCGGCGCTGTTCAAATTAAGTGTTGCTCTACCCAATGTATAGAAACTTGATCTAAAAAAGCCTCCTCTGAGAAGAGTTGAGTTTTAAGAAACCTTTTCCACCCGAGGTAACGAGACAGGTATTTTG
>NZ_JBLYZI010000046.1:0-41485 GCF_057680865.1 Endozoicomonas sp. Z74 | reverse complement strand
TGATTAGTATGAATCATAAGGGTTACCTTTTTACGATTTAGATTTCAGTGATTTCACCCTCTATCTAAATCGGTAACCCTTCCCTTTTTTGAAGAGGGAATTGTCAGATCAGATCTGAACTAATGCACTTGAAGACCGTGAAGTTATTCATGAAATCATTTACTCTGAGTTATGCTTGGGCCATGTCAAAGATGCATCCCGGGATAAATATCTGGACGTCATTAATCATTTACATGCTCAAGGGGCTGAAGCGGTTATTCTTGGTTGCACAGAAATCGCCTTATTGGTTCAGCAAACGCACACGGCCGTACCCTTATATGATACTACTCAAATTCATGCAGATAAGGCTGTTCAGTTAGCCATTGACGACCAGTAATGGTAATACTGGTACGTCAGGATACCCGGAGCGGATAAACTCAATCTGTGGCAACCGTTGGTTGCTTGTTCAGGCCGCTGCAGCCATTCCTGGCCTGAACACATCCCCAACGTGCTTCCGCAGCCAGTCGGGAGCACTGTCAATCAACCTGTCGATCTTTTCCGTCACGGATACCAGCCAATGTTGTTTGGCCTGGTCCATCAGCATTTGTTCCTGGTGGACCAGTGAGGTAAACAGAGGACTGCTGTTAAGGTCTCTCAGCTCCTCATCGGTGACGGTTTTTCCTTCCCCATGGACTGTGTTCAGGTACCGCCTGAGGGCTTTACGCAATACTGTCTTGACCCGCTGCTGTTCACTGTCGCTGTTGTTCATGGCGTGCAGTGACAGAAATTGCTGAGTGGTCTCCTGTTTTGCCTGATCAATCAGAGGTTGCTGACCCAGAGTGGTCAGGTGCTGATAAACCAGTTCTCCTTTTTTGACCTCTCTGTGAAAATCCATCAGTCGCTGAAAAATAGCGGTGACGTTCTGCTCAATTCGGTGGGTGCCGCACTGGGCCTGAATAGTCAGTACTGCCTGCTGACGGATGTTCATCAGGTAATAGTCAAGCCCCTGGTCCGGGAGTCGGGTGTCGTATCCGAGACGACTCAGGTTGGTGGCCAGCTCTTTAAGGGCCTCCGGGTTTAGCCTTTTGGTTTCCATGGCTCTCAGGGTGCGGTTAATCAGCTCAACCGCTTCAGCCTGGTTGGCCAGCTCCCGGGCATTTTTGAGAAGCCCGGGTTTGAGCATCTCCAGTTCCTTCTCAATAGAAACCAGGCTCTCTTCTGGTTCAGTCAGTTGGCTCCAGTGCTTTCGGGACAGATCCTCCAGCATTAAATGGTGGGCCAGCAACTTGAAACTGGCCTGGCGACTTAGTCTGGGTAAGAGATTAACGGCTTCCAAGTCACAATGCTTGCGGGCCAGTCGTGCAGGCTGGCTGGATTCATAAAAGCCCTGGGCGAAGTAGCGGTCGATGGCCTCCTTAATTGGTGTGCCAACCGCTTCAGCGTAATTGAGCCACTCGACAAAATAGTGACTTGAAACGACCAGTGTGCCCAGCCAGACAAAACCACCCGCTGCCAGGGCGCTGCCAAACAGGGCTATGGCGCCGGTAGTGACGATGGCGGTGGCAGCCAGGCAGCTGGCTCCAATGGCCAGGGTGGTAATCCCGACGACTTTGGTTACTTCCCAGCGAAGGGCTGTCCAGGCTCCAGGTTGATGGGCTCTTACATTGTGAATGGCCTCTGTCAATGCATTCAGGCGCTTTCGGTAAGGAACGAGGCCTGCCTCCACCCAGGCGCCAAGCATTCTGCCGCCAGGGATGGACTCAATCCAGGAACCCAGGGCGCTTCCCCGTGCCAGGTGCCGTGCACCCCGGGCGATCTCATTATTGTCAAATGGGTCGGAGGGTTCGGTGTCCAACCAGGAAGCAGACACCAGCTCACAGAACTGGACTGTGCGGTTCAGCCCCCGCACCTGCCAGCCTGGCATACGGTTGATTCCTTGCTGGACGCCCCTGCTGGTCAATACTCTGAACAGCGAGCCGACAATCGCTAAACCGCCGGATAGATAGGACGTAATAAGGTCAAAGCCGCGTACACCATTAAGGACTCCATCCGACAGGTCACAGAAGAACTGAAAACGTTTAAGCGCTCTTGCCAGCTCAGGATTATGTTTCGGGTCGTTGTCCAGGTTGGCCGGTTCATCGCCGGCAAAGCTGGATGCTGTGGATTCAAGGCTGAGGCGCCAGCTTAATTGATCCAGCAAGGAGTGGAATTCGCCATAGTTCAGTCCAAACAGCTTTTTCAGCTGGGCAACCAACTGGCCAATATTGCCACATAACCGGCGGAAAGCTTGAGGGTGCCGCTCAGCAACCACCAGTATGGAGCGAAGGCTCTGGCATAGAGAGCGTTCAAACTTCTGGAGCATGCCCCGGGGAACGCCGATTTGTTCAAGAAGACCTGGACCCTGCTGGTCATCATCGTCTTCTCTCAAAGCTGCCCAGTCAGTGGTGCCATCACCAATGGCCAGGGGCTCATCCTCTGAAGTTTCTTTCTGTTGCAGCTTGCTTTTGACGCTGGTAACCAGGCTGGATAACCCCTCCCGGAAGGCCTGAATCATCTCCTGGGAGTCACCGCAGGCGGCGCTGAACTCTTCCATGAAACTGTATCTGATATCGTTCAGTGCCTTTCTGTGCGTGAGGGCGGCTTCGATTTCCCTTGGGCTCAGTTCATCTCGCCAGAAGTAGTTGCCAGCCATGCATAAAAGGTTATTTTCGCCTTCGTTGAGTGGGCGGTATTTTGCGGTTAACTCACGGCAGGCACAGATGGTTCTGAACAGCTTCAGGTCCTGGTGGAAATCACCATGGCCCAGAGTTGTGCCTATGGGGAGGCCATCAATCCTTCTCTCCATTTCATTGACCAGAAGTTCCTGCTGGCACTTGAGCAGATCAAACCGGCACTGCTGCATGTACCTTAGACGACTGTGACTATTGGAAGCCCGGAAGCTGTTTGCGGCATCCATATAGCTAATGATGGCCTGATACAAACGCTGTTCATGGCTTTGCTCCAGCTCTATGCCGGCCAGTTTCTTCTGAATTCGCTCCACTGGGGGGAGGTTTAGCCAGCACAGGCGCAGGGCCAGCCCGTTGTTATCTTCCGGAAGCAGCTGTTTTTCTGAACCGGCCCAGTTGCAGATCAGCTGGGCGGAAATTACATGCTTCAGTGGGCTGATTTTTGAGGACAGCTGTCGTACTGCCTGGCAGTCGGGATCCACAAAGATCCCCTTCTCCTGGAAAAGTACCTGAAGCTTATCGAAAGTCCAGCAAAGCTGGCGTGCTTTTAGCAGTTGAACGTTGGCGTCATTCTGTATGGATATGTGCTCGAGCACTTTACTGGTGTTCTCCAGGTGCAGTCGGGTGAGCTGCCTGGCAATTTGATGGTGAAGGTCTGTAGTGGCTTTATCGTGTTTGATTTTCTCCAGAAAGCCCTGGATAGCATCTGCTGCCTCACTTCCTTTGGCCGGGGCTGCGGTTTTCCGGGGCAGCTCCCGCGCCAGATGCTCAGCCTGCAGGGCTGACTCAGTATTGTCCTGCATCACTGCTTTTCGGGTGCAGGCCGCGATCAATTGAACCACCTGCTCAGGACGTTGCTTAACATAGCCATCAAGCACATCCTGTTCGCTGACTTTGCTGTGGGCTGGGATTTCGACCAGCGGCTGGCTGAGAATATCGTCCTGAACCTTGCCCAGGGATTCACTCCACCGCTGGAGGCCATCCTGTTTTATCTTTTTTTCAAGCAGGCTATACCATGTGGTGAAGTAACCTTCTTTTTCAACAGACAGCGGGTCCGTTGGGAGCTGATCAATATCGAACTGTAATTTATCCTGTAAAAACCGGGCGTTCAGTTTGTTTTCCAGGGAAACCTTCTGGAACTCTTTTTCATAGTCGGCCAGAAGAATCATAAAGGTCATTCGGTCTTCATGGCTGTGAATGGCTTCGTCCAGGGCGGCTCTCAGTTTTTTTATCCTATCGTGAGCCAGCTCTATTCTGCCAGGCCTATAGAAGGTGGAAGCGATATCTGCTTCAAGAGCGTCCAGTCTTTCCGAACACATCTTTATGGTGTGGCTGGTATGCAGGTTAAACAGCATGCCGAGGGTTCCCCGGGGGTGCATGCGAAGATGCAGCAGCGGGTCGGTATGCGCAGACTTGCTGTCGTCCGATGGCGGTACCACCGGGCTTATGGCGTGCTGCTCTGTGGCTTCAGGGGTGGGCTTTTCTGTGGTTGATTCGTCTTCAGATTCCACTCCGGAATCCGTTGACTCCTGCCTACAGGTTTTAACGGTATCTTCTGAGAGCAGGCTGCAGGAATCATCAAGCCTGTCATCACCATCATCCGACTCATTGCCTGAGTCGCTGTAGTGCCTTTTCAGATCAGCCGGGCTGATGGAGCGCATTGTCAGTGAAGGATGCTCACTCTGGGAGCTGCCCCGGGAGGAGGCTTTGAAAACTGGCTGATAGCCACTTTGTCGCTTCTTTTTTTCTTCTTCTTTGTATCCTGCCACTTGAGAGAAGCGTTCTGTGGTACGAATTGGCCCTAGCATTTGTCAGCCCTCTGTCTTTGATGTTGTCTACGATGAAAATGCTGCCTTTTTGTTTGCGTTTTTTAGCCATTAGCAGAGTTGAGAAAGTAGTCGCTCCCTCTTGTGGCTTTCCTTTTAGCCCGAGGCATTTCTTCTGACTCATGGCTGACTGGCCCATCTTCCCTGTTCTACTTCATCAGACTGAAAAAGACGCGGTTGGTTTCGTTAGGGGAGTGTAAATTTTGTACTATGTTGCTATTTTTGATTGAGTGGTGTTTTAAGTTTTTGAATATGAAACTGTTTTTTGAAAATTAATCCATTTTGGCTGTCTGTCTTTTTTTGTGGATGAGCCCCTGTGAAGGTAAGGACAGCAGGGGATTTCAAGCGTATAATTGCCAGAATTTTGTCTGGCAAATACTGATCATTCCCCCTATGTATAAACTGACCCGCAGTGCCCTGTTTTGTCTTTCCGCTGAAACGGCCCACGATTTTGCCCTGGATATGATTGGTGCCGGTGAGAGGCTGGGGCTGACCCGGTTAATCTCGCCAAAAGTACCTTCACGCCCCAGAAAGGTGATGGGGTTGACCTTTGACAACCCCATTGGCCTGGCAGCGGGCCTTGATAAGAATGGTGACTGCATGGATGGCCTGGGCAGCCTGGGGTTTGGTTTTCTGGAGTTAGGGACGGTGACTCCGGTAGGGCAGCCGGGCAACCCAAAGCCCAGAATGTTCCGGATTACCGAAAAAGAAGCACTGATTAACCGGATGGGGTTCAATAACCTCGGGGTTGACCACCTGGTGGCCAACGTTCGAAAAAGCCGGTACCAAGGGGTGGTGGGTATTAATATTGGCAAAAACCTCAGCACCGCTGTTGAGGAGGCCAATAACGACTATCTGGCCTGTCTTCGCAAGGTATATCCCCATGCGGGTTATGTGGCGGTCAATCTTTCTTCTCCCAACACTCCCGGGTTGAGAAAGCTTCAGTACGGTGAAGCTTTGAAAAGCCTGCTGGGTGCACTCAAGGAGGAGCAAGAGGTATTGAGCCAGAAATATGGGCGCAAGGTGCCCCTTGCTATCAAAATTGCACCGGATATGACGCCTGAAGAGATTACCAGTGTTGCCTCTGAGTTGCTGGCCTTTGAGCTCGACGGGGTCATTGCCACCAATACCACCCTGGATCGTGATGCCGTTCAGGGACTTGACAATGCTGATGAGGCTGGGGGGCTCAGTGGTGCGCCTTTGAGCCGTAAGTCAACAGAGGTGATCCGGCAACTTTCCGCAGAGTTGTCCGACAGACTCCCCATTATTGGCGTGGGGGGAGTCATGGATGCGGCCACCGCTGCAGAAAAGATCCAGGCAGGGGCCAGTTTGGTGCAGATTTATTCCGGGTTTATATACCGGGGGCCTGAGTTGATACGTGAGGCGGCGGAAGCGGTTTATTCAGTGAGCCCGGATTCTGAGTGAGCTTCTGAAGCCCCGGTTACCGGGGCTATATGCCCTTTGAGCCTTGAAAGGCAAGGGCGGATGGGAAAAGCGTGAAATGATGTGTTGTCAAATATGGGAAGTGTCGTGGATTCGGTGTACGCCAGAAACCCCGGTGATCCCCTCCCAGTTGTCCGTTCGCCCTTCACGCCAGCCACTGAGCCACGACTGACGCAGTTGTGGTTCTTCGTGGGGGCATATATCCTTTGAGCGGCCAGACACGCCTATTT
Organism: Endozoicomonas sp. Z74; assembly: GCF_057680865.1. Taxonomy (NCBI): domain Bacteria; kingdom Pseudomonadati; phylum Pseudomonadota; class Gammaproteobacteria; order Oceanospirillales; family Endozoicomonadaceae; genus Endozoicomonas; species Endozoicomonas sp. Z74. The sequence continues at coordinate 35,281 of NZ_JBLYZI010000046.1, read as the reverse complement.
GATATCCCTTGGTAAAGGCTCTATCTGTTCTATCCCTTTTTTGTCTTTTCAACATGGTGCACTGCCTCTTGCTGGTTCAGTTACTGACGGCCTCCATGGCGTCATGTTGTTACACCCTTAAGCATAGTCCTGAACAAGCAGAACCATGCACTGACTTCCGGCAGCTTTCCTTGTTACAGAAACCCTGGAAGCCGGAAGGGTCAGGGAGATTTCAATCAGGGAAAGTGATGGGATAAGTTCTATCCAATTCCGGAGAGTGTGTCGAGAATTTATTGTGAATAAGAAAATTAGTTTTTTGTGTTTTTTGGAATATAAGCCATGAGTACAGCCACGTTAACCCTGTTTGCCAGTTGCCCGAAAGGGGTGGAAGCCCCTCTTGCTGAAGAGCTCAGGGCCATGGGCGCCAGTGAAGTCTGTGAAACTGTGGCGGGAGTGAGCTTTTCCGGTGACATGGAGCTGGCTTACCGCTCCTGCCTGTGGTCCCGGATGGCCAGCCGGGTTCTGTTGCGCCTGGGAGAAATCGCATCCGGTACCCGGGAAGTTCTCTATCAGCAATTGCAGGCAATAGACTGGGATGATCACCTGGACCAGGGAACCAGCTTCCGGGTGGATTTCACGGGTTCGACACCGGATATCAATCACACCCGGTTTGGAGCCCAGGTGGTTAAGGATGCCATTGTTGACCAGTTGCGTGATCGCCATGGCTGGCGCCCAAACGTCAGTGCTTCCCGACCTGACTTGCGCATCAATGTCCATGCCAGGGGGCAGAATGCCTTTGTGGCCATTGACCTTTCCGGGCAGAGTCTCCATGAAAGAGGGTATCGACAGGAGGCCGGTGAGGCTCCCATGAAAGAAAACCTTGCGGCGGCCATTCTCTATCGGGCAGGTTGGCCTGAAGTGGCAAAGCAAGGGGGAACCTTGCTGGATCCGCTGTGTGGTTCAGGCACGTTGCTGATAGAAGGGGCCATGATGGCAGCGGACATTGCTCCGGGTCTGCTTCGGGCACGGTTTGGTTTTGACAAATGGATGGGGCATATTCCCAGCCTCTGGCTGAAAGTGCTGAATGAGGCCCGGGAACGGCGGTCTGCGGGGCTGGCCGCTTTGACGTCATCGTTCATTGGCTATGAAGGGTTGCCCAAAATTGTTGGCAGGGCCAGGGCGAACCTGCAGAGGGCCGGGCTGGCCAGGCAAATTACCATTCGCCAGCAGGAGCTGGGCAATCTCAGTGTTGACCCATCCATGAAGCCGGGCCTGGTGGTGACGAACCCCCCTTATGGTGAGCGAATGGGGGATGAGGCCAGTCTGGTTTATCTCTACAAACACCTGGGTGAAAAACTGAAACAACAGACGCCGGGCTGGCAGGCGGGGGTGTTTACGTCGTCCCAGGCCCTGGCGCGAAGTCTGGGTATGGGGCCCCGGAAAACCTATACCCTGTTTAACGGTGCATTGTCGTGCAAACTCTTTTTGTACGATATTCGTGAGCGCACTACCGGGGTGGCTGAACCGGTCAAAGTAAATGGCTCGCAGCCGGTCGCTTTCAAAGCCAGTACGGCCGGTGGTGAAATGTTTGCCAACCGCCTGAGGAAAAACCTGCGCCTGACTGGAAAGTGGGCCCGAAAGCAGGGCATTGACTGTTACCGGCTCTATGATGCGGATATGCCTGAGTATGCTCTGGCGGTGGATATTTACAAAGACTGGGCCCATGTCCAGGAATATTCTGCTCCCAAAAGTATTGATGAGGGCAAGGCTCAACAGCGGCTGCTGGAAGCTCTGGAAGTGATTCCCGGGGTTCTGGGTATTCCTGAGAACCATGTGGTCTTCAAGCGCCGTGAGAGACAGTCCGGCAAGAATCAGTACGAGCGCCAGGATCAGTCTGGGGAAATGCTGGAAGTCTCCGAGGGTGATTGCCGGTTGCTGGTTAACCTTCGGGACTATCTGGATACCGGCCTGTTTCTTGACCATCGGAAAATGCGGCTGCGCATTGGTCGTGAGGCGGCGGGCAGGGACTTCCTGAATCTGTTCTGTTATACCGGCGTGGCTACAGTCCATGCAGCGGTGGGAGGGGCTGCCAGTACAACCAGTGTTGACCTGTCCAATACCTACCTTGGCTGGGCCAGGAAAAACCTGGCGTTGAACGGAATGGTTGACCGCCGACACCGACTGGAGCAGTCCGACTGCCTGGGCTGGCTGAAACAGGAAAAGCGTCAGTACGACCTGATTTTTATGGACCCTCCCACGTTTTCCAATTCCAAGCGCATGCGGCAGGTGTTTGATGTCCAGGAGGCGCATGTGGAGCTGATCGACCTGGCTATGGCTCGGCTAAGAAAGGGTGGTACCCTTTACTTTTCCAATAACTTCCGGCGATTCAAACTGGCGGAGGAGCTTTGTGAGCGCTACCAGGTGGAGGAGATTACCAACACGACCATTGACCGGGATTTTCAGCGCCGACAGGGTATTCACCGTTGCTGGAAGGTGGTTCACGCTTTAACGGTTGATTAGCAAAGTGGGCTGATCGTTTAATGGAGGTCCTGGCAGCGATTGCCACAGACCTTCATTCTGTTCAGGCAGTATTTTGCCGTGTTTCAGCCTCCACCTTTGTTCATCAGTTGCACAGGTTTCTGCTTTGGACCATGAACTGAGGGTAGAGTCGATAGTTTATCCTGCAGCTTTCCAACAGCCTCTTTTACTTGAGCTTCAAGTATTGTTACAGCCTCAAGACGACTTTCCCTCAAGTTGAAATCTTTGCTTTTATCAAACTCGGGCGCATCAGGAGAGTGACTCTTTGTAAGTTTGCCGCCATCGTATCGACACCATTGGTCTTTCATTTGTAGGACATCCATCCTGGCCTCGAAAATGAGCTCATTAAATGCTGTGAGTTTATTGAGCATTTCATCAATGGTGTACCCTCTGCGCATACCTACACAAAAGCTTTCCAGGAAGCTATAAAGCCGACTAATCGTCCGGTTAGGAGAGAAATCCACACCAGCTGCACTCTCTAAAGCTTCTGGAGTAAATGGGAAGGGAAGTGGCAAAGATATGTCACGGTTCTGAATTTTTTTTGTAACCACGGAACTGGGTTCATCAACCATATATCGGCTGACTTCGTGCGGAGGCAGGGTTACGGTCCTCATTATGCTCTGGCAGAAGGCTCTGACTGCTGCCTTGATGACACCCTCCGTTTCTTTCAAGTTATCATAATGAAAGCGATAAGCGTCGAGCCCGCCAAGCTTTACTGCGCCATCCAAGACTACAATGCTCATAAAATTCCCTCCATAGAGATGAAAAGTGGTTTAATTTTTCTTTCAATTCTGGTCTGGCTGTCTTACATAGACATCAATAATTCAATTTAGTTTCCTGGCGCTTGAATCCAGGCTCTCCAGTCTGCCAGCTCATAAGAGGTGGGCCGGAGTTAAGGCTAGATGCATGCCAACCTTTTCGGAGATGTAAATTACCGGAAAGTCTAAGGCGTGAATATAACAAGCCAGTTACCGATTCTGACAATGAGGCCGTTTTATTGGCTGAAGCCTTTCTGGATGTTTGTGTTCTATCCTGTGGTGATCGGGCTGACCACAGGTATTAGCCCAATGCAGTTTATCCGGAGACCCCGTGAACATAAGATGTTTTCCCTGGATTCAAGGCCTTTCTGCTATCCCTTTAATTATTCAGCAGACTTTGTCAATTTTGGCCAGAATGAAGACTTCTGCAGTGAGTTCGTGAGGAGTCTGTCATGAGAACGGTTTTGACGGGTCTGCTGTTGACCTCTGTTTCAATGGGGGCTTCAGCATCCAGCTATGTGACGGGTAATATCCAGTTTCACGATCACCGTGACTTTCATGGATCCAGCATGACCTCAACTCTGGAGGCAGGGCACACCTTCGAAACCTTTGAGCGGGGCGGGCTGACGGTGCTGACTGAGTTTGATGGGATTCAGATAGGGGATACCGCAGAGGGAAAGTCCAGCAACCCCTACATTACCATCGGGGCTGAGCAGGCATATAACTTCACTGATCATTTCTGGGGAGCCATTGGCTATCACCACCTTCTTCATGATGGAGATACGGTTCAGTTACGACCTCTGTTCAAGGTTGGTTACAACTTTGACAGTGGCATCGGGCTTAGCAACCGTACCCGTTTTCATATCGATAGAACCGATGCCCCAGGCGCTTCTGATGATACGAGAACGGACAATGCCATCAGTTACCAGCTGCAGCAGTATCCGGTTCAGCTGAAGTACAACAATGTGTATATGTGGAAAGCGGAAAAAATGGATCATGAAATACGGTCGACGTATACCCGAGAGGGAGTCCAGCCCTACATTGAGTACCGTAATCAGGGCGATAACAGTAACAATGCCTTTGTCCTGGGTGCCTCAGTGGCTTTTTGAGGGTTCTGAAAAAGAGGGTCAAGAGACAAGAGGTGCCCCTGGCCTCCTGAGTTAGCTGATGTTGATGCAGATAAGAGGTCCGGCTTTTCCGTTGTGCAGGAAATTGGTAAAATTTTACTGAATGACGCTAGACTCTGGAACCAGTTTGTTGGCCAGGGACCACTTGCCGGAGAAGTAACATGGCCACTCTTAAAGAGATCGCTCAGGAAGCGGGTGTTTCTCTTTCCACCGTATCCCGGGTTTTGAATGACGATCCCACCATCAGTGTGAAGGCCGGAACCCGGCAGAAAATTTTTGAAATTGCCGAAAAACTTGAATACCAGACCATCCGGTCCCGAAGCTTACGAACCCGGCAACAGCCAACAGGGCTCAAGTTTCTTGCCATCTATAACTACCCTCAGGAAATAGAAGTCAATGACCCTTATTACCTTTCCATCCGTTACGGTATAGAGAGTCAGTGCAAGAAGCTGGGGATTGAGCTGATATACGGCTACGGTTTACAGGATGACAAAGACTACAGTGGTGTCAATGGTGTGCTTTCTATCGGTCCGATAGCCGAGGAGCTGTTGGAAGCAGTGGATAGTATCTCCAGCCACCTGGTTTTTATCGATTCCAGCCGTTATCAAGAACGTTTCGATTGTGTGGATGTAGATCTGGCCCGGATCAGCAGGGATGTGATTGATTACTTTCATGATCAGGGCTACCGCCGTGTTGGTTACATAGGTGGACAGGACAGTTCAGAATCCCTGGATGTGCGGGAAGAGTCGTTTGTTGAGTATGGAAGGCAGAGGGGTATTGTCCAGGCAGAGGATGTTTACCGGGGGGATTTCTCCAGTATGTCCGGTTACCAGTTGGGAATATCCATGCTGAAGAATGGGAGGGGCAGTAGGCTTCCCGGAGCCCTCTTTGTGGCCTCAGACTCCATAGCCATTGGTGTGCTACGGGCGCTGCATGAGCATGAAATTGCCATTCCAGAGGATGTGGCCCTGATCAGTGTCAATGACATCCCTACTGCAAAATTCACCTTTCCTCCCCTGTCCACTGTCCGCATTCCTACCGAGTTGATGGGGAGCCAGGCGGTCAACCTGCTGATGGATAGAGTCAGGGATGGCAGAACGGTGCCTTTAAAAGTGACTGTTCCCTCAACATTGAAACTGCGTGGAACCACCCGATAGCCCGCCGCACTGGTTTCCAGTGCGTCCAGTTGATTATTCTGCTCTTTTAACGGCCTTTAAACACCGGAGGCCTTTTTTCCAGAAATGCGGTAATTCCGGATTGGCCATCCTCACCTCTGGCGTTGGTTGCAATGCCATCCGCTTCCAGCTGCAGCTGGGCTTCCAGGCTGTTGGTGGAAGACTGGTTCAGCAGGCTTTTAACGGTTCCATAGGCTTTTGTCGGGCCATTGGCCAGTTGTTGGGCGACTTTTCTGGCGGTTTCCTGAACTTTGTCGTCCTCCACTACTTCGTTAACCAATCCCCAGTCCAGTGCTTCTGTGGCAGAGAGTGACCGGTTAGTGATCAGCAGCTCTTTGGCTCTTCGGATACCAACCATTCTGGGCAGAAAGTGGGTGATGCTCGCATCGGGTGTCAGACCCGCAGCGGTATAAGCGGCAGTGAACCGGGCTGAAGCGGCGCAGACACTGTAATCCCCAATCAGGGCCAGGCTCATTCCGGCGCCAGCTGCCTGGCCATTGATGGCCAGAATGACCGGCTTGGGCATCTGGACAAACCGGACAATGGCGCCATGAAGGTAGTTAGTGCCCTCTTTCATCAGGGCGCTGATGTTGTCAAGATGCCTGCCAAACCAGCTGATATCACCCCCTGCTGAGAACATTCGGCCACTGCCGGTGATCATAATCCCACGAACACTGTCGTTCTCTTCACAGGCAATAGCGGCCTGGAGGATCTCCTTCATAAACTGGAGATTCATGGTGTTAGCCTGGTCGGGACGGTTCAGGGTAAGCGTAACCAGCGGGCCTTCCTGTTTCCAGGTCAGGGTCTCAAAGGTTATTTCTGAGGGCATGGGGCAACCTTGTTGTTCTGCTTATAATGCGTTGTAAACCGGATAATGACAGGGAGGGAAGGGAAAGATCAACCTGCAGACAGACGATGCCAGCAACGGACTGGCTTTACCCTGGAGAGTTCAGGATAAAGCCAGCGCGGTTAAAGGACGTTGTTATTCAGAGCATTGAGGCGCCTTCGGATGCCTGGCAGACATAAATATCAGCCTCCAGTCCCTCAGTGCACTGTGGGTACTGCTTCGCAATTGCCTGTTGGACGTCGTCTACCCGGCGCTCAGGGACCAGAGCCACCACGCAGCCACCGAAGCCACCACCGGTCATTCTGACGCCGCCTTCATCACCGATAACCCCTTTGACAATATCGACGATGGCGTCAATAGGAGGAACGGTGATTTCAAAATCGTCTCTCATGGAGGCGTGGGACTCTGCCATCAGTGTGCCCATGGCGGTCAGGTCTCCAATGCTGAGGGCTTCAGCGGCTGCCAGGGTCCGGGCATTCTCCGTAACCACATGGCGGGCCCTGCGGAAGGTGGTCTCGTCCAACCCTTCACGGCCAGCTTGCAATTGTTCCGGGGTGATGTCCCTGAGCGCTTTGACTTTGAAGTGTGCGGCAGCGGCTTCACACTGCTGGCGTCGGGTGTTGTATTCACTGTCCACCAGCCCGCGCTTGACATTGGAGTTGATGATGACCACGGCTGCCTGTTCCGGAATGGACACCAGGCGGGTATCCAGGCTTTGGCAATCAAGCAGCATAGCATGGTCTTTCTGGCCACAGGCGGAAACCATCTGGTCCATAATGCCGCAGTTACAGCCCACAAATTGATTCTCCGCCTGTTGCCCGATCAGGGCCAGTTCCTTGAGGTTGACATCCAGCCCGGCCATCCGGCTCAGTGCCAGACCCGTGACCACTTCCAGGCAGGCTGAGGAGCTGAGGCCTGCCCCCTGAGGTACGTTGCCGATAATGGCAAGGTTGGCCCCTTTTAATGGCAGACCTTTCTGGAGCATGATACTGGCCACTCCCCGGACGTAGTTGCTCCAGAAAGCCTCTTCGCTGAAAGCAATGGGCAGGCTGAGTTCAAACCCGGATACCTGACCATCATAACTGTGGGCGGTTGCCACGATTTTTCCGTCATCCCTGGGGGAGGCCGCAATCATGGCCTGATAGTCAATGGCGCAGGGTAAAACAAAACCGTCGTTATAGTCCGTATGTTCTCCGATCAGGTTAACCCGACCGGGTGCCTGGAAATACTGCTCCGGTGTGTGACCAAAGGTGGCTTCAAACAGGGCTGTCAGTGTCTGCTTCTGGGTCATTGTCTTGTCCATGCTCTCAGTCTTCCAGGTAATGCTTTTCGGGTAACTCGCGCAGGCGGGCGGCGGCTTGTTCAGCGGTCAGGTCACGCTGGGTTTCTGCCAGCATTTCAAACCCCACCATAAACTTGCGAACTGTGGCGGAACGGAGCAGGGGGGGATAAAAATGGGCGTGCAGTTGCCAGTGGCTCCAGTCATTGCCCTGTTCTGCCAGGGTGGGGGCGCCATGCCAGCCCATGGAGTAGGGGAACGAGGTCTGAAACAGATTGTCGTATTTTGTGGTCAGGCTCTTCAGAATGGCGGCCAGGGCATCACGCTCTTCATCCTTCAGATCGGGCATACGCAACACATGACGTTTGGGAAGCAGCAGGGTTTCAAAGGGCCAGGCAGCCCAGTAGGGGACGACAGCGATCCAGTGCTGATTTTCCGATACGGTTCGTTCTCCGGATTCCGACTCCTTCAGGGCGTAGTCCAGCAACAGGTTGCCGTCTTTTTCCTGGAGCCAGGCTTTCTGGTTCTGGTTTTCCCGGTGGGCTTCATTGGGCAGAAAACTGCTGGCCCAGACCTGACCATGGGGGTGGGGGTTAGAGCAGCCCATGACCGCCCCTTTGTTTTCAAACAGCTGAACCCAGGGGTATTTCCCACCCAATTCAACCACCTGCTCAGCCCAGACATCGACCACCTTGCGGATGGCGGGTCGGCTCATTTGAGGCAGGGTTTTGCTGTGATCCGGCGAGAAACAGATGACTCTGGCTTCACCCCGGGCACTGCTGCTCTGAAACAGGTCTGAGTCCGAGGTGGCCTCCGGAGTATCGGTCAGCAGGGCCGGGAAGTCATTGGCAAACACATAAGGGTCCTGATACTTCGGGTTGCTGTCTCCGGTGATGCGGGTGTTGCCGGGACAGAGGTAGCACTGTGGGTCATGAGCGGGCCGCTGGTCCGGTGCGGTTTTTTCCACCTGCCCCTGCCAGGGGCGTTTCGCACGGTGAGGGGAGACCAGAACCCACTCGCCGGTCAGTGGGTTGAAGCGTCGGTGTGGGTGATCCACCGGGTTGAAGACAGTCATGAAGGGTATTTCCTTATTTGTCAAAGCGGTTATTGGCTGTAGCTCTTTTTTAGCGGTAGCCTTGAGGATTTTCCGATTGCCAGCGCCAGGTGTCCCGGGTCATATCTTCAATGGTACGGGAAGCTTTCCAGTTCAGCTGCTGCTCTGCATATTCCGGGTCGGCGTAGCACTGTGCAATGTCACCGGGGCGTCGGGGCTGCAGGGTGTAGGGCAGGGTTTTGCCGCAGGCTTGTTCAAAGGCTTTCAGCATATCCATTACGCTGCTGCCGGTTCCGGTGCCCAGGTTATAGATATGAATCCCCTGGTCTTCCCAATGGGTTGTCAGGGCGGCCAGGTGCCCCAGTGCCAGATCAACTACATGGATATAGTCCCTGACGCCGGTGCCATCGGGTGTTGGGTAATCGTTGCCAAACACATTCAGCTGTTCAAGCTTGCCAACCGCCACCTGGGCAATATACGGCATCAGGTTATTGGGAATGCCGCTGGGGTCTTCCCCGATCCGGCCGGATTCATGGGCGCCTACGGGGTTAAAGTAACGTAATATGCTGAAGTTCCAGCGTGGGTCTGATGCTGCTACGTCCCTGAGTATTTCTTCCACCATGAATTTGCTGCGGCCATAAGGGTTGGTAACGCTTCCCACCGGAAAGTTTTCTTTGATGGGAACGGATTCAGGATCACCATAAACGGTGGCGGAAGAGCTGAATACTAGGTGGTGTACATCAAATTGTTCCATGACATCCAGCAGCTTCAGGGTGCCATTTACATTGTTGTCAAAGTAAGCTTTCGGGATTCGGGTGGATTCCCCTACGGCCTTGAGCCCGGCAAAGTGGATCACGGCCTCAATGGCGTGAGCCTTGAATACCTTGCTCAAGGCATCACTGTCACGAATGTCCACCGGATAAAACGTCAGTGGTTTATCACTCAGTGCCTGAACCCGGGTTAAGGAGGCTTCATGGCTGTTGCACAGGTTATCGACGACCACGACATCGTAACCGGCTTTTAAGAGCTCCAGGCAGGTGTGGCTGCCAATGTAGCCCGCCCCTCCTGTGACCAAAATACTCATGATGCTTTACCTGCAATGTTGAATGGTTCAGATGCCCTGCATTGTAAGAGTGGAACCCAGAGAGGTTCTTTTACGGTTTTTAATCACTTTTTCCCGAAAACAAAGATTTTCTGGAGCAGGGGGAGTATCATCCGGTTTCCATTTGATACAGATCAGTTTTTATGGTGCTTTTTATAGGGGGCTTCAGTGAATAAATCAGCAGTGGAACCCTCAGAAACAGGCGGTAAGAGATCCCGGCGGGGCACTGAAGGGGTTTTGAAGATGCCCGGTTCTATTGCGGATATTCAGGGGGATATCTTTTATATCGAATCCCGGGCGCCCTACATTATGGAAAGCAGCCATGTTCATGGTCATGTGGAACTGAACTACCTGATTGGCTGTTCTGCCACTTATATTGTCAATGGCCAGTTACAGGCGATTCCGGAACAGCGGCTGGCGGTGTTCTGGGCCAATGTGCCTCACCGGATGGTGGATATCCAGGGCGATGGATTACTCTATAACCTGTATATTCCCTTGCCTCTGTTTCTGGAATGGCCCATGTCTGATGAGTTTCGCCAGTCGGTTCTCGGCGGGCATATTATTCTGACAAAGCCGGATCATGACTTTCTCGCTGCCCGCCTGCAGCGCTGGTATGAGGATTATCAGAGCGATGTTCCGGAGCTGCGGGAAATTATTCTGGGAGAACTCTCTCTGCTGTTGAAGCGGGCAGGGGTGGTGGGTTGGGATCATCCCGAGCAGAATAGCGTTCAGGTTGCTTGCCTGGTTGAGAGTCCGACTGAGAGCCCGGTTGAGAGAAAGACTTCGGATCATCACGGCAGTGGTCGTCTGAAGGGAGCCCGGCATGTGTCGGAAATGATCCGGTTTATGGCAGAGAACCTGCAGCGCCCGATTTCCACCGCTGATGTGGCTGACCATCTGGGTATCCACCGGAACTACACCACTAACCTGTTTTCTTCGGTGATGGGATTGACCATCAAGCAGTATCTGCAGTTCCAGCGATTGCAGAAAGCCCAGATGCTGTTGATCGATGAAGACCGGCCCATCGCCGATATCGGTTACGCCTGTGGCTTCAGTTCGCTGAGCCGTTTCTATGAAGCTTTTCAGCGTTATTATGGTATGCCGCCGGGGAAGTTTCGGAAGAGGCTGTCAGGGTTGAGTTATTCACATTAACGTGTATGTTTAGCATGGCTTTATACCTTCGGAAGGGTAAATATCTATTGATCTGGGTTCTTCTTTTCTTATCTTAATCGATGTGTCGAATTCATATAGTTTTATAACTTCACTCACTTCTTGAATACATATATCCAAACTTCCGAGTTTACTAATGCAATAACCTCCACCAATGTAGGTTGCAGAATGCAGAGCTTTGTTAGTTTTTGAATCTGTAAATGCTATATGAGTGAAGGGTTGAAGTTTATTTATATCATTACATTTAGAGGTGAAACGTAATTTTAAAAATGAAATTTCGGCTAGGTTGTAATGTAAGAAAGCCGAGAATGAATGGCAGGAAGGAATATTATAATATGCTCCTGCATATCTTTCGCCATATTGGGTACTTGATTTATCTGTTGTGGTTATACATTTAGTTTCACCTTCTGTGATCCATTTAATAAAGTTTTTCTCCCAACAAGCTGATGGGCAATACTTCTTCTCTACTCCTTGATCATCGCTTATGATAAAAACAAGTTTTGCATTTTTTTCCTGTAAATGTGAAGCTGTTTTTTTACAAGAAGCATCACTTTTGAAGCAAGATATGAGATCCTGGTTTATTTGAATATTGCGAAATTTAACATGGTTTCCGTCTCTTGTTTTGAAGCGGCGACCATTTAGTACTGTGAATGAATCTTTAATATGTATTTTTACTTCTCTAGCTGGTAGTTTCCTAGTTTTACAAGCTAACGGTTCTACGTGTCTCAATAATAATTCGCTATCTGTTGCTACTTTTACTAACAAAGCTACTGTTCTACCCAGAAAAGTCAATGGTGGTTGAGCCTTGAATAAATCGTTGAAGTCCAGAAGTTGCAGTTGGGTTTGAAGACTTGGAATCATCATTTAAAATCCTTGAAAATAAAAAAGCTTGTCAAGTATAGTGGTTATCTTTTGATAATCAGACTCTTCTTTGAAAGAAAAGTTCTAGGTTTTTGACAAAAAAGCCCTTTGGGTAAAAAGGGCCTTGTGTTAAAACTTTTTTGATTCAGGGGAAGGAGATGCTTCGAAGGGGCGGGGCTTCAGGGCTGATTATGAACCACAGCCCGAAGTACCCGGCCACTTTCGAAATACACCGTGACATTCTGATAGTTCCAGCGGGTTATGACAGGCTTGCCGATCTCGTACACCTCTGCGGGCTCCCCAAGCTGGATCCTGACGTTTTGCATGGTCTGCCCCTGAGAGGGCAGGCTCATGGACTGGCGGCGTTCCGGGGACTGGCTGCCCACGGGAATGGTGATGCCTTCCTGTTGATGATTAAGGTCTTTTGTGTCCTGTTCAGGAATGACCACTGTACCCCTTGGTTGAACCTCAGGTGCAGGCAGGTAGTCTGACGCCAGCGCCTGGTGTTGTGCACCGGCCATCAGAGCTGCTGCCAGCATGCAGATGGGAAGCTGTTTATGGGCTTGAAGGGTCATAACATCATCCTGTGTCTCAACGGGGTTCCTGGAGGGTGGTTAAAGCTTTTAGAGCGGCTCCTGGTGGCCTGTGGCATAATAACCTGCGTTTCTTATGTTGATAATAGCTTTTTCGAAAAGTGTTACGGAAAATGTGAGCTCTGCATTCTGTCAATGATTGACAGAAGGAGCAACGGCTTACCCAACTGGCAACCTGAATGTTCAGACCTTTACCGTTTTTTATTGGCCTGCGCTATACCCGGGCCAAACGAAGGAACCACTTTATTTCCTTCATATCAGGAACTTCCATGGTGGGGCTTACCCTGGGAGTCTCGGTGTTGATTATTGTCCTGTCGGTGATGAACGGCTTTGACCGGGAGCTCAAGCAGAGAGTGCTGGGGATGGTCCCCCATGCCACGATCTCCGCAGCCGGAGGGGGAATGGATGACTGGCAGAGTCTGGTGGATGAAATACCTCAGAAACAGGGCGTTGAGGCTGCGGCACCTTTTGTGGAAGCCCAGGGGATGCTCACCAATGGCAGTCAGGTGCGTGGGGCCCTGATTTACGGTATTCACCCGGATTATGAGAAAAAAGTCTCCATTATTAATGACCATATGAAGCAGGGGCAGCTGGATGACCTGAAACCCGGCGAGTTTGGCATTCTGCTGGGGGATATTCTGGCCAATTATCTGGGGGTCTCTGTGGGTGATAAAGTCACCATGGTACTGCCCGAGGCCAGTGTTAATCTGGCGGGGGTTCTGCCCAGGCTGAAGCGGTTTACCGTGGTTGGGACCTTTTCCGTAGGGGCGGACGTGGATGGGAATCTGGCCTATGCCCGGATGGAAGATCTGGCCCGCTTTCTGAGGGTAAAAGAAGGTGTGACCGGCATCCGGTTGAAAATGACCAACCTGTTTGCCGCTCCCAGGCTGGCCTGGGATATCGCCATGTCGTTGCCGGGCCGCTATTACGTTCAGGACTGGACCCGAACCCATGGTCGCCTGTTTCAGGCCATTCAGATGGAAAAAACCATGGTGGGGCTGTTATTAACCCTGATTGTGGCCGTGGCGGCCTTTAATATTGTGTCAACCCTGGTCATGGTGGTCACCGATAAACAGGGAGATATCGCCATTTTGAGAACCTTTGGGGCCAGCCCGCGGATGATCATGGGGGTGTTTATGGTTCAGGGTTCCCTGATTGGTGTCACTGGTACCGTGCTTGGAGTGATTCTGGGGATACTGGGAGCGCTTAATGTCTCTGCCATTGTGGGGGCCCTGGAAAAGCTGCTGGGTATTCATTTCCTGAGTCCGGATGTCTATTTCATCAGCTATCTGCCCTCGGAGTTGATGTGGCAGGATGTGGTGGTGATCAGCGTGGCCGGTTTGCTGATGAGTTTCCTGGCGACGCTTTACCCTGCCTGGCGGGCCTCGAAAATCCAGCCTGCGGAGGCACTGCGCTATGAATAATATCAATCCTCAGGCTGTGCTCGAGTGCCGTTCGCTGACACGACAGTTTGATGAAGGGCCGGAAACCCTTGAGGTACTCAAAGGGGTGGATTTCAGTGTGTTGCCATCGGAGCGCATTGCCATTGTCGGGGCCTCCGGATCCGGTAAAAGTACCTTGCTGCAATTACTGGCGGGGCTCGATCAGCCCAGTGCCGGAGAGGTACTGATTTGTGGCCATCGTCTGATTGATTTGCCGGAACAGAAAAAAGGGGAATTGCGCAATCGTCACCTGGGTTTTGTTTATCAGTTTCACCATTTGCTGGCGGAGTTTACCGCCCTGGAAAATGTGGCCATGCCTTTGCTGATGCGCGGTGAGGTCAAGGTCAGGCAGGCCCGCCAAAAAGCACTGGCGATGCTGGAGGCCGTTGGTTTGGCCGCCAGGGTTCGACACAAACCTGCCGAACTGTCAGGAGGAGAGCGTCAGAGAGTTGCCATTGCCCGTGCTCTGGTGGGGGAGCCTGACCTGGTGCTGATGGATGAACCCACCGGCAATCTGGACCCCCATACGGCCAGCAAAATTCATGAGCTGATGGCATCTCTTAGCAGGGATCTGACCACCAGCTTTATTGTGGTGACCCATGATATGGAATTTGCCCGGCAGATGGACAGAGCCTGGAGGCTGGAAGAGGGGCACCTGGTTCTGGAAGGCTGACCTTTCAGAATACGCGGCATACGGATGGGTGGTGTGTCGTGTATTCAACATGGAGTCAGGGACATGAACCTGCTTTTTGGCGATCCCATGGTGAAAAAAAGCCCTGGCCATGGGGGAGCGCAGGGCATAAAGAGGGTTCTATGACAGACTGCCTTCAGGAAGCCTTTATCTGAGGGGAGCGGGCATTTCCCCGTCCCCGCTCAAGGCTGTTTATGCGACTGATCAGTGGTTATCGCCACCTTCAGGAGAGGCTGGAACATAGTAAACAGTGCTTGTATCAAACTCGCTGAGTGGGCCACTGTAGGCGTCGCCCCCTTTGCTGTTGTGTTCTTTCCAGTCCACCTGGACATTGGATTCAATGGTTCCGGTACGGTTTTCTACGTAATAGGCATTATCACCGCCGGTGACGCTTTTTTCGCCTGCCTGGGCCATGGACAAGGTTGAAACTCCCATCACTGCAACCATAACCAGTTGAGAAACCGTTTTAACAGACGTTTTGACAGACATTGTCTTATATCCTTAATCGAGCAAAACAGAGAGTGCCGTTGCGATGAGTTTTCAGGTTCAGGAAGAAGAAAACGGCAGTCATTGTTTTATGGTTTGGTTCACAGACTCTTCTCTGTCTGTGCAGGGCTATTATCTCAATTACAATCTATAGAACTGCTGTCAGGCGTTAATGGTTGGGTAATGACTGTACTGTTCGTGTCAGAGGTTTGGTGCCTGCGTCAACGTTGCTTCAGAATTTCCGTATTTGCTTGACCATAACGGTATGAGAAAAACTTATAGCGGGTTTTTCCTGGAGGAAGGGGGGGTATTGAAAGAGAATAGGTGTCAGGAAAACGGATTGCTCCCGGCCTCAGTGTTAGCCGGGAGCAGTAAACTTATTGATTTTTATTGTCACCGCCTTTTTTAGGGCCGTGAAGGTAGTAAGTTTTGATGGCTGCAGTGTGGGCTGGGCCGTTATAGGCATCTCCACCGCGGGTCTCGCTGTGGGGCCAGACAAACTCACTATTGGAATAGATGCTGCCGGTGCGGGTTTCAAAATACACTGGGTTATCGCCTCCGGTGGTATTCTTTGGTGAAGCCTGGGCAGACAGGGAGCTGAAAGCCAGGGCAGTAGAGAAAGCAATTAAAGACAGTGGCTTGATCATTTTAAAAAGTCCTTTTTTTGAGTGGCTCTTGTTATATCGCCGCATGCACTCTTAGTTTTAGTGATCTACGGCCGGAACTGCAACACTTTTTTGAAGGGCTTTTAGAGTGCCTTCCATAACACCGGTCAAATAGGGGGAAGGAGTAATAAACACGTCGTTTGAGAGAGCTCTGGTTTCGTCATTTGCATTTCCAACCAGTACAGGAAGCAGTACATCGTATTTGGCATTTTGGGTGGGGTGCATCATGGTGATATCTGGGGTGGCGTTGCCAGCCACAATGACATATGGATTTCCATCCAGCGAAAAGGCGTTGGCCAGAACCGATAGCCATTCCCCTTTGGTGCTTGGGAAAGTGACAGTCACTCTTTGTGGGTCATGTTGAGAAAACGACAGAGTCACCATTTGACCAAAAAGTAGTCGAACCGCCTTGGTCATGTCGTTTTCAGGTGTTGGGGAGGCCTCTGAAAGAGTGAATGTCAAGTCAACCTGGCCTGGGCAGCCTGTGGCTTCAATTGAGGCAAGAGTGATCATCGGGTATTTATTTCGCTCTGCAAAAAACTGAGCCAGCGTCCGCCGATGTTGTTCTGCTGGCAGTCGTTGAAGAAACCAGCCATATTTTTCAAATAAGAAATAGTTTTCCTGGTTGTTAATGTTTTCCCCTTCAAGGTGAAAACCCCTTGGCAGAAGCTCTCCTCCGGAGAACGATTGTTCCCCTCCCGGGGCTATAAAGGCGGGTCTTGAGCGGTTGCCCGTGGGAGGTATTGAAACAAGGAAGTCGGGTGTAGGGAGATCGTTTTCGGGGAAATGATCCCAATTGTTGTCTCGTAACGTGGCATGGGTGACCACAATAAATTTCAGCCTGCCTTTTGATCTCCATGCGTTAAGCCATTGTGTGAATTGCTTTCGCACAAATACACTCCCTGCCTTAAGGTCATCATCCTCTTCAAGAAGAGTGTCATCTTTATCGCAGACCAGTGTCAGGACAGCATCTTCCGGCAACTTTTCCATGAGCTGATTGATCTGTTCAATTAGATCTTGAAGCGTGATGCCGGTCGAAGTGAAGCAAGGCTCTTCGCTGGGCGTTTCCGGTGGGTCTGCACCACAGCCTGTGGCACTGGGGTCTGAATTGGAAGGGGCTGGCAAACCTTTTATGGACGTTGAGGATGGCTGCTCTGGGGCCTGCTGATGCTGTGTTTTTCCGTGTTTTCGATTTCCCTGGCCGTGAGTGATAGCGATAAGGGTGATGGCTGGTGAGTAGGCAGCTGCAGGAGGGAACCCGTCATCAGGATAGAAGTCCCCTGGTCCAAATAAGAAGGACAAGCGGGTTGTGGGGGCGGAAAGCGTAAAAGAGATGTTAAGGGGGTCTGTGCTGTTCAGCTGTGCAGAGCTAATCGGGGTGATGGTTAGAAAAAAGACCAGAACAGCTTGACGCACATGGGGGCTCAGAGCAGTCATCGAGAGTTTTCACCAGCACGATGGTCGTTTTGTTGAACTGCCCGGAGCAGGACAGTTCAACCCCAGCCACTGAAGTATTAAGGGTTATCCTGCATGTACTGACTGGGGTCAATATAAATACCCAGGGAGCGTTTGTCGATGCGCTTTTCTTTGGTGCCTTTGCCCATCTCTTTGTACCGGAATACCACGGTATCACCAACACCCACATCCAGCTTTTTCTCGGCGCTGAGGTATTTGTACTCCTCGCCTGCCACGGTCAGGGTGTGGATATAATAGTCTGGCATGCCCAGCCAGTCACTGTGGGGACCATCGGTTTGGATGGCTTCGAGTACGCCTCGCCCTTCCAGTTTGGGCTGGCGCTTTTGGAAGCTTCTTTGCATGAGAGTGAATCGTGTTGCGAATTTAATGGGGTGAGTGAGGGCGTGAGCGGCGCTTTCGCCTTTGTCGCCAGTGTTGAACCACATTCCAGCGCCAGTAGAGACGGATCAGAAGATAGCAGATCAGTCCGCCGATGAAGCCGCTCACCAGTGAGCCCAGGTAAAGGGGTTTCCAGATTCTGGCCAGACCAGCACCGACGCCTTGAACGGTCAGTTCAAATGAAGTCTCACTCACAGGGATATGCAGGATAAGGCAGCCAACCTTATAAGTAAAATAGAAAATAGCGGGCATGGTCAGCGGGTTGGTGATCCAGACCAGAGCCACCGCCAGAGGCAGGTTACACCGGAACAGAATAGCCAGGGCTGCGGCCAGTACCATCTGAAAAGGCATGGGAATGAAGGCACAGAATATCCCGACAAAAAAGGCAGCGGCGGCGGACCTCCGGTTCAGTTGCCAGAGGTTTGCATCGTACAGGGCGGAGCCCAGGAACCCCAGGTAGCGGTTTTCCTTGATGGTTGCCGGATCGGGAAGGTACCTCTGTATCAGTTTTTTCGCCATATCCCTTCACTGTTTACTTCGTCGAATGCCCTGTGGCTATGAATGTAGTTCATGCTCAGGCGGGCATGCCAGTTATTTGGCAAAGTTGGTTTTCATCAAACCCTTCTATGCAGGCACCTGCCCGTGGTGCATACAGTGCGATAGCTGCATTCAAGACAGCTAAACCATCTATGCTTGCAGTTTGTCATCGGCCGGGTGTCTTTTCAGGCAAGCACTTTTCTCATGCATGGAATGACGAGCAAAGGGTGCCTGGACTTTTGTTTGAGGGCATGACTGAAGGGGCACGTTGATCCCTTTAGGGTGAAGCTCAATATTATGCCCTGAATGCACCCTTAACACCATTTTCTCAGTCATCACCCATAACGTGCGGGCGGTAATGTCCTATTTGATCAAGCCCCACTGGGGGCTGTTGCAATTTTCAACAATGATTGCACTGGCTGCACTGCTCCCGGATGCACCTTCACAAATGGCGATGGTTGCACTGTGGGTGGTTTTGGCAGGTTTGACTGCCCTATCCGTGTTTTGTTCCATCCGGATACTGACTCTGCTGTTACTGGTCATAGGGGCTCTGATAGGGGGGTATCACGGGCTTGAGGTTAAATCCGGCTGGCTGGACGAACGCCTGCAGGGGCAGGACCAGCTTATTTCAGGGCGTATTATCAGCCTGCCGGTGCAGAGTGGGCAGGTCATGCGCTTTGATTTCAAGCCGGATGACTGGGCTTCTGTGGTAGACGCTGACTTTAAATTGCCAGGACGGATTCGCCTGAGCTGGTTCAATGGGGCTGGCGAAACACAGAATATTCAGCCCGGTGAACGCTGGCAGTTTACGCTCCGTCTTCGTCGCCCCCATGGTTTTGCCAGTCTCGGGGCTTTTGATTACGAGGGCTTTCTGGCCAGGCAGGGGATTCAGGCCACCGGTTATATCAAATCGGGTGTTTGTCTGTCCGAAGCCAGTCTCCTGGACAGGCCTTTTGACCAGCTGCGAATGAAGCTGAGGAATTGGCTTGAAAAAGCCGCTTCTCCTGAGAACCGGGGGATGCTGATTGCTCTGACCACCGGCGATAAATCAGGGATTTCGCAGCAGCAATGGCAGCAGCTGAATATCAGTGGTACTACCCATCTGATGGTCATTTCCGGATTGCATATTGGGTTGATGGCGGCCGTAGGTATGGCCATGGCCGTTTTGCTGGCCCGCCTGGGGGTGCTGCCAATAAACGTTCTTCCACTGCCTTTTCTGGGAGGTGTTCTGGCCCTGTCTCTAGCGATGCTCTACGCTCTGCTGGCCGGTTTCAGTATTCCGGTGCAACGGGCTCTGGTGATGTTAGTGGTGGCGCTGTCCGGCCCTCTGGTGGGAATAAAGTCATCGTCGTTTACGTTGTGGGCGGCAGCGCTGGCAGCGGTTCTGGCGATTGAGCCTCTGGCGGTCACCAGTCAGGGGTTCTGGTATTCGTTTATGGCGGTTGCGGCCTTGTTGTTTGGGTTGTCGGGGCGAAGCCATCACTCTTTCTGGCTGGCAAAGCTGGGAAAGCCACAGTGGGTTGTATTCTGTGTTCTTGCACCTCTGTTGCTGGTGAATGGGCAGGCAGTTTCTCCCCTGTCGCCATTGATTAATCTGTTGGCGATCCCTTTGATTGGCCTGCTGGTGGTACCTCTGTTATTGCTGGCATCGTGTCTTTACCCCGGGATACCCTGGCTGGCCAATCCTGTTCTGTTCCTGGCCGATGGTCTGATCAGTGCTTTCAATGGCCTGCTTTCTCTTTGTGAACCCTGGTTGCTGGCTATTCCATCCCAGTTGGCCATTGGTCCCTTGTCGATGGTGCTGGCGGTGCTTGGCATGTTTCTTCTTATCTCACCATCAGCGCTTGGGTTACGGTGGCTTTCTCCTTTTCTGCTGTTGCCTTTGGTATTGCCTGTGGAGAACCTTCCTGTTTATGGGCAAGCTGAAGTTAATGTGCTGGATGTGGGGCAGGGGCTGTCGGTGTTGATCAGAACCCGGAATCATGTGTTGTTATACGATACGGGGGACCGTTTTTCTGACCAGGTGACAGCGGCTGACCGGGTAATCCTTCCGGCTCTGGCCAGTGTCCGGGTAAGGCATATTGACCGGGTGATTATTTCCCATGGTGATCGGGATCACGCCGGAGGACTTGCCACCCTGAGTGATCGATTGGGTCCGTTGGATGTGTGGAGTGGTTCGTCAATTCCTGATTTCACCGGGACGGTAAGAGCCTGTATTGCCGGAGCCCACTGGGAGTGGGATGGTGTGCAATTCCAGGTGCTGGCTGGGGGCGGTTATGCTAAAAGCAATGAGTCTTCCTGTGTGGTGAAAGTTCAGGCAGGAAACGACAGTGTATTACTGCCCGGTGATATCAGTGGCCGGGTTGAACGCCGATTGATCGCCACGGGTGTCGATCTGTCAGCCAGAACACTGCTGGCTGCCCACCATGGCAGTCGACACTCCTCAACGTCGGATTTCCTCGGGGCAGTGAAGCCTGAGGAGGTGATTTTCTCAGCGGGGTATGGCAACCGTTTTGGTCATCCGGCCCGGGAAACTCTGTCCAGAGTTGAGTCGGCCGGTGCCCACACGTTTAATACCGCATTGGATGGTACATTGACGTTTACCCTGGGGAGCAGCGATCACCGGATTAACGGCTACCGCCATACGCACAGGCGATATTGGTGGTGAGGTTTCCCGGCATGGCAAATAAAGACGTATTTTCAATAGAAGTAAGCAGGAATCGCCTGGATGAAATGGCTCTGAAGGCCTTGTCTACCAAGGGTTTTGGCAAGTTTTTGTTGTTGAGGAACTGTCTCTGTGTAAATATACCTATGCTCAAAAAATAAAGAGCATGTTTCTAGCGGCAACAGTCGTTTGCTCAAAAGGAAGTCCAAACCTGGCGATAGGAGTCAAGGCGCCACCATTCATTTTTTACAACAGACAGGGATAGGCCATGAGTACAACCTGGGATAAGGGAACCTACAAAATAACCAATAATTCGGACTCCGATCTGACGCTTAATGATGCGGAATTAAGCAGTGGAAAGTGGGGTGAGTATCCGAAAAAAACCATCAAGAAAAATAGCAAGAGTGTGAAAGCCTTTGTGGCCCAAAGTAAGGATGACGCGCTGGTTGGTCCCGATGGTTCGGTGAAATACGGAATGTCCAATGGCACTACTGTGATTATCCGGTTTGCCGTTCCCTATGGTACCTCCAGTGTTTACTGTCATGCCAACGCAGAGGGCTCTCGTGCCAGCCGTTATGACATAGACGTCAACCAGGACGAATATTCTCGCTCGGGCGGTGGGGCGGGAAAGCGTACGACCTATACCATCACCATCAAAAATAAGTGAGTTTCACTGTGCCTGCTCACTCCAGCAGAGCATCCGCAGGCACTGCTCTGACCGCTGCTGATCTGGCGGACTTGACGGGGTCTCTTCTAAAGGGGGATGGGGCACGCCCAATCTTTGACAGTGCTTCTCTTAAAGATGCACTGCCGACCAGTGTCGCTGTTTACTGTGGCTTTCCGGGAGAAATGGAACAGCTGGCGGTTTCCCGCGCTGGGGCGGTTTTTGCCCATACCGATGAACTCCTTGAGCAGCCGGGACTGACTGTTCTGCATCATGACGACCCTGTCCAGGCCTTTGGCCAGGCCGCTGAAGCGCTTCGTCAATATACCACGCGTCCTGAGCCCCATTGTCATCGTACTGCCGTTGTCGCAGAAGATGCTGAGATAGATGACGATGTGTTTTTGGGGCCAGGTGTGGTGATCGGTTCGCGGGCGCGCATTGGCCGTGGGGCGACTCTGCATGCCAACTGCTGGATTGGGGCGGGTGTTGACATAGGGGAGGGCGCTTTATTGTGGCCCAATGTTGTGATCTATCCCTGGGTAACGATTGGGGCTGGCACCGAAATTCATGGAGGTGCTGCCATTGGTACTGATGCCCACGGTTACGAACTGGATGAGATCAATGGCTTTGAGCGCTTACCCCATCAGGGCAATGTCGAGATAGGTTCGTGTGTCGAGATAGGTGCAAACGCCTGTATTGGCCGCGGCCTGGAAAGGTCAACCCATATCGGGGATGGCTCAAAGATAGGAGACCTTGTGACGATTGGGCACGATTGTGTGCTGGGTGAAAAGGTCAGAGTCATTCATCAGACAGGACTTGCTTCCAACATAACGGTTGGCAATGGCGCGGTATTAATGGGGCAGGTAGGGGTTCGGTCAGGTGTTCATATAGGAAAAGGCGCAGTGGTCTTTGCCAAAAGCAGTGTTTTCGGAGATGTTCCTGAAGGGGGGCAGTACTGGGGGCATCCAGCACGCCCCCACCGGGAAGCCCTGAAGGCTGTGGCCCAGTCAGCGCTTGTCCCGGATCTCAAGGATCGAATCAATCATCTGGAAAAACGCTTGGACGCCATCGCCACCCAGACAGTTGCTGACGACTAATCAGGCGGTGACCTAATAGAAAGTCTTCTCCCATTAAAAGGACAAGGAGGTGCTATGCATCAGGTGAAGCCAGCAAGTCAGGTTCAGGCGGATTCCGGGTTTCCGGATTTAATAGATCCGGTCTCAGTCAGCTTCCAGGGGCAGGTGATTCTCTTTGCCCGCCCGCCTGGCCAGGAGACCGATAAGCTCTATTACAACGTCCGGTTTGAGTTGGCGGATGCTAAAAGCAGTACTGAGGAATGGCAGGGCTGGAGAGAGGTTGACCTGTCTGAGCCCGATTCTGCGGCAACGGGGTCGGGTGGCAGCTCAGCGATTCTGCCCTCCCTGATGCGGGTTTCTGGTATGGGCCTGCTCACTGTTCCGCCCGTTGCAACCAGGGTGGAACCGGCGGATTCGGCTTTCAGGATGGAAGCAGATGAGCACTATATCTATCTTTTCAGGCCTTCCAGGGATGGCACTCTGTACCTCAATCGCTTCATTCTGGTTGAGCAGCCCGTTGAGCGTGAAGACGCAGAAACCGATGACAGGGAGCTGCTACTGAGCTTCGACATCAAGCCGGTCTGGGAGATTCGTTACCGCCGCAGTGGTAATAAAGATGTTCCTGCCGGGCCCAAAGATACCCGTGACTTTTTGAGTATTGATGAGACTCCTTTCGTAGAGCCTACTCTGGAGCTGCCCGTTGTCAGTGGTGTGGATCAAGGCCGTTTCTCTGTGGTGCTGGCTCCCACCAGTGATGTAGAGGTGGGGCGCTGGCACTTTTTTGTCAATGATGCCAATAACACTCAGGTGCATGCCTATTCTTTTGCCCAGGCTAAAAATGGCCTCTTTGATTTTGACAAAGCCCCTGTTGAGCCTTCAACCATTACACCCAAAGTGCTTGATAAGGGCGGGAAGCCCTTGTCGGTAAACTGCACTGCTGGAGCCGCTGCGGCCGCAACTGTTTTTTATGATCGAGAGCAGGCGGCTACCGTTCAGGGGGAGGCCCAGACCCTGCAGAGGGGGGCAAAGTTAATGCTTGCCATTCCTGTGGAGGGGGGGGATTCGGGGCTGTCTCAGGCCACCTGTATTTATGATTTCGGTATTCGTGCTGACGGCACAATTGCCCACTTCACCGGTAAAGGGGTTCCCGTTGTGGACGGCACCCTTGAAGACGGCACCTTCACTCCCAAACGAGGGCCAGATGACAACTGCTATCCGATTCCCTCTTCTGCAGTGTTCGTGATAGGGGATGCCACGGTGGCTGGCGCAGTGCTTGGGCAGGCATCGGCACAGGCCACACCCATGTTGCTGGATGGAGGTGATGGGCTTGTTCACCTTTATTATGCCGGTGCCCCTGTTATTGGTGCCAGAACACCCTTTGAGGTTGCCCAGTACAATCCGGGAACGACCCGGTTCACCGTTCAACATCAGTGGAGTGCCGGAACACTTTCCGGGGAGGTGGCTTTCGTATCTGAGCGGACCGGGTCTTCCATGAACGGTATGGAGGTCACGGTTTCTGACACTGACAGCCCGGCAGACCAGGCTGACCTTTGTAATATTGCCGTGGATTACGGGGCTGATTCAGGCATTGCCAGTGAGGCCTGGGTTGGCGTGCCACGGAGACTGGATGTTTTCCTTGAGGTTCTCAGTGGCTCTGCGGGGGGAGATGCGGGCTCCCCGCAGGTGATGAGCGGTGAAGTTCCTTTTTTTGATTACAGTGGTGCCCGCCATATTGCCAGACTGCCGCTGCAGGATTTGACGGCACCTGCCGGACATATTGCGCTGGTGGATCGTCGTGATGACCTTCCACTTCATTCTATTTCGGTGACTCAGCCTTCGGATGGGTACTCGACGTTAACCCTCAGGCTGGGCGACAGTGGTCAGACTGTACAGATGACCTGGTCGAATATCCCGGTCAGCAGTGATCACCTGATTCCGGTTCTTCGCGGGGAGGTCAGCCCACAGACCTTTTCTTATACCCCTCAATCAGGGGATACCCGGATTTTAACGGTGGCAACCAACGCTGGGGTGATTCTGCTTCTGGCCACACCGGCCCGTGTTTCTAACAGGGCTACAGTGACTCTTTCTGCGGCCAGCCAATTGCCGGAAAGTCAGTGTAAAGTCACCATTGATCCCGGTACCGAGCCGGCTTTCACTATTGATAATGTTCCCCGGGAACAAGCCGGATTCCTGGAAACACTGCGTAAAGACAGCACCATTACCCGCTTGTTTTTCCTCTTATCGGGGGACGCTGTAGAGGGGGCGGTGGTGGATCAGCCAGAAACTCCGGTTGCTGATCTCCGTATAGCTGCAACGTTGTTTGATACGGTCCCTCCTGCAACCGATGACAGTATTGTGTCGGTGAATGTAACGGCAGGGAAGATCAATGGCCACACGGTAGGTGGCAAAGCGGAGTCTGGCTCTAACCGCCTTGTTGCGGCATCGGCACTGGCGGTATCCCAGCCGGATGATGGAGTAGAAGCCCGGGTAGGCAATGGCAGCGGCAACCCTTCTGACCCGGCCGTTAATGGTGCCTGGGTCTGGCGCCCGCAGCCACAGGCTATAGGCTATGACGGTGCCAATTACATGGACGTTGCTCTGGACAGCTCAAAGGCTTCTGTCCTTATACCGGCCCGGGGATGGACGGTGGAAGCCTGGGTTAAACCAAAGGCCAGTACACCCTCCCATGTGCTTCACTACAACAACGGTTCGGCAACCACTCCCGGCGGAGTGGTGCCCAGTTATTTTCTGGGGACCACAGGGCGTCCTGCAATTACTTATGGACCCTGCAACTCAACAGAAGCCTTTGCAGGTTCGAGCATTCAGGTGGATGCCAATTCGATTTTTCTTCCCGATGCTGCCTTTACCTATGAGTGCTGGATCAAGCCTCAGACAACGCCGGGGCCAGGCGGTCATATCGGGGTGGTTTTCTCTGTTCAGCATCCGGACTTGCCTGACGCCCCTGTTCTTCAATTGGGTCTGGGCAGTACCCGGGAGCTGGTGTTTGGTTACCGGGATGCTGATGACCAATATAAAGACGTCACCTGTAGTGGTTTTCCGTTGCCTGAGGAGCAATGGGTTCATGTGGCAGTGACTGGCAAGTTCAACGCTTCTTCGAAAGACTGGAGTGTCATTTTTTACTGTGACGCCACTGAAACCCACAAAGCAGATGCCCTTAAGCTCAGCACGGATACAGAGGCCCCCTTATTCTTTATTGGCACGCAAAGTATTGATGACCGAAGCCTTTATGGCAGTCTCAATGAAATGCGATTCTGGGACACCTGCCGAAGCCCGGCAGAGCTCAAGCGTACTTTGTTTATGAGCCTCAGTGGCTATGAACCGGGATTGTGCGGATACTGGCCCCTGGTAGAAGACCCCGTCAATGGGGCCACGATTGCCAACCGCTGTGCTGCCACCAAAGGAGAGCACCTTGACGGTCAGGTAAAGGAGAACGCCTCGGAACAGCCAATGTCGAGAACGGAAGACGGTACTTTTCTGAGTGTGATTGGAGGCGTGGGCGGTGGCAAAGCCCGTGTTGGTCACGGCTTCCTGATGGCTTCGTTCTGGAATCATATTGCCGTGACGTTTCAGTCCGGTACCGCGATTCGCCTCAACCCGCCACTGGCGACTCCCCGGGCAACGTTTGATTATGCGGTCTGTGGTGATTCCCAGGAATTCAATCTTGCCGGTGTTGCCAGCCTGGAAGCGCATATCATCAGTGACAGCTTCAATAACCAGGAAGGGGCCATCTTGTCAAAATGGGGGATCAATGAGGCGGGTCGCAGCTACCGTCTTTATTTATCCAAAAAGGGTCAGCTGGCGATGGACCTGTCGTTACAGACCCCCATTTACAGTTCAGACAATCCGCAATTAGTGGTCGATTACGAACCCAGAGTGTTTACCGTGCAGTCGAGTAATGTGATTGCCGGGGATGGCAAGCCACACCATATTGTGGGTGTCTATAAAAATCAGGGTGGGATCGATAAAGATAACAATGATACGCCCCGGGTACGGGGTGTTCTTGCTCTTTATATTGACGGTGAGCAGGACGGTCAGCTCTATACCGACTGGTACGACTTTGTTTCTGAGCTTGCCCTGACTACAACGACGAGTGACGTTTGTATTGGCATGCAGGGCTATACGGGCAAAGATACCCCTAAGGTAGCCATTGAGAGCCAGGCCTATTTTACGGGCGTGCTGACCGGTGTGCGGATCTGGTCTGATGCCCTGAGTCAGCCCCGTATTCGAAGCATTGTTGGCCAGCATATGAAAGAGAACGAAGGGGGGCTTGTTTCTGCCTGGTGGTTTGCCGAGCAGGCGGGCAAAATTGCCAGGGACAGTGCTTCCAGTAATAACGCCACTCTTTCCAGTGGCAATCTCTGGGTACTTTATTCCCCCTTGTCAACAACGACGCTCTATGCCAATGGCTATCGCATTGGCTTATACGACGATGCCGATGAGGCCGAGAAAGCGGGCTACACAGAGGGGGACAGGCAATGTACTTCGGGTGGCTATATTGACAATGGCACCTGTAAAGCCGGTTTTAACGGAGATGCCCAGGAGCTGAGGCTGTGGAGTGTCGCCCGTACCATGGGAGAGCTGATTAATGATAAAAACCGGCCGCTGACGGGCTATGAGCATCACCTGGCCGGGTATTGGCCGTTTGATGGCACCACCGAAGATTGCTCGGGAATGGGCAACACGGGCACCCTCAAGGGCAATCCTCAGCCTGACTATAAAGCTTCCAGCGCCCCCGTGGCCTATGAAGCCCCACCGGTTCGAAATATCTACAGTGATCACATTACCGCCTATCAGGAGCCAGTGGAAGGCACTCCGGCGGTGATTGAGTACGGTGATGTTCAGCGCAGTAGTGATGGAGCGCTTTTCTCGGTGCGCAAGCGCGCTTACTTCTTTGTCAATGACTCTATGACAATGGTGCCTGACTTCAAGGTGGGTGACCTGGATCTGGTCCATATTGGTCAGGTGCAGTCTGAGCCTACCCTGATGGGCTTTATCGAAGGAGCTCCTCCGGTGCCCAGTGAGAACCTGAGCAGACCTCTCTATAACAGCGCCTTTGCCTACAACGGCTATTACGATGCAACGGATATCTCCCTGACCCAGGCGGGTTCAGTGACCTATGGCTTTTCCACCAGGGACTATTCAACCACCCAGATGCAAAGCACCAGCATCGCCGCGGGTGTGTTTGGTAACTGGAAAGTCAGCACCAACCAGGGGTCACCGTTTTTCAGTATTGGTGATGAGAAATTCACCAATACGGCCAAGCTTGGCATCAAGGCACAGATCGACCACTCTGAGGCAAATACAGAAGATCACTCGTTGTCGTCCGGCTGGACGGACACTCTTGTGGATTCGTTGAGCCTCCGGGGCAGCTGGGAGCCGGAGCAGTCGAAGCAGGCCGACTACCTCAACCCACAGGTGGGCCGGAGGTTTATCCCGGACAATATTGGCTATGCCCTGGTGGAGTCATTGACTGCGGATCTGTTCAGTATGCAGATCAGGGGAACGGGTCATATGGTAGGCAAGGTCGTGCTGCCGAACCCGGATATACCGCCTGACAAGAACATCATCACCTTTAAAATCAATCCACGGTATGTGAAAAATGGCACTCTGGATGGCAAGGTCGGCTTGGTCAACGATCCAGACTATCCCAATGCTGACTTCGTCAAAGGCAGTTATTTCCGTGCCAGGGAAGCTTACCTTCTCAAGGATCGAATAGAGCAGGAGTCCCGGGAGCTGGCGGCCTATTATGGGCAATTCAATGCCCAGCGAAGGGGCAGGAACAAGAACACCGACCTTTCAGAGGCTGAGGATCTGCAGTTTTATGACTGGTCCGACAAGGTTATACGCAAAAGCATGGTGAACAGCTATGTCTGGTCAGCCCGGGGAGGGCTGCACAAAGAAGAGCAGCAGATGGTGGCTGAGCGTCGTTCAAGTTTTGGCGGTAACTATAAACTGACCTACCTTGTTGGGCCCAGCTTTCAGTTACAGCTTGCCTTTTATATCGGGGTGTACGGCGGTGTTGATATGTTGTTTGGCAGCCAGGTGGATGTGACGGTTTCACAGGAAAAGAACGAAAGCCAGAGCTTTGGCATGGCTGCTGCCGTTAACACCGATCCAATGTTGCTGGCCTGGGATCCCGATGCCAGTGAGGGGAGCGGTGCGTACAGTGCCAACCTCTGTCCTGGGAAAGTGGACAGCTATCGCTTTATGTCGTTCTATCTTGCTCCAGACACCGATAATGCCCGTGCGTTTCTTGACTCCGTGGTCGACCCCCAGTGGAGCGCGTTCAGTAATGACCCTAATGCGGTTGCCCTGCGCGGGGCCAGAGTTGCCGATAATAAAGTCTGGCGTATTCTCCATCGGGTCACTTATGTCAGTCGTGTTCCTCCGGACTTTAACAATACTCCCTGCCAGCGGGTGTCCAACTCCCGGGAGCGGGTGATTTCTGTGAGCGATAACCAGCTGCTGATCAAAATCATCCAGAAGGCGCTGGGTTCCCGGTCTCCCACTCCGGTGAATATGGGGGCCGCCATTACCGAGGTAATGACGCCACAGAACAGTAGTGAAGGTTTGTCTCTGGTATTGCCCTGGTGGCAGGGGTTTCTGGATAAAACCCGACAGTCTTCGCCCGATGAGAGTGCCGTTAAACTGATGTCAAAATTGCGCAAAGAGGTTCTGGATTTTATGCTCGAGGGGTATGGCAATGGCCAGCTTCCCATCAAATAGAGGTTAAGGGGCGTTCATCCTTTTTTCTCCGGTTTGCAAAACACTGCCCGGTTTGCGGGGGGAGTTACTGCTTAAATGGACCCCTTCTCTGTGGTACAGTTTTCCGGTTAGCACGTTATTTAACTGTTTTTGAAACAAGGGAAGATTATTGTGTTCGAACTGGTGAAATCCGGTGGTTGGCTGATGGTGCCTATCCTGCTGTCCTCAGTCATTGCCATGGCGATCATCTTCGAGCGGCTCTGGACTCTGAGGCCCTCGCGCATTGCTCCAAAAAACACGTTGTCCCAGGTCTGGAAGTGGATAAAAAATAATGGCCTCGACAGCAGAAAACTCGACAGCCTCAGGGAAGGCTCTCCCCTGGGGGAGATTCTGGCAGCGGGGCTGAGCAATGCCCGCAACGGTCGTGAGGTCATGAAAGAGAGTATTGAGGAACAGGCGGGCAAGGTGATTCATGACCTCGAACGTTACCTCAATACCCTGGGAACCATCGCCGCCATTGCTCCCCTGATGGGGCTTCTGGGCACGGTCATTGGTATGATTGATGTGTTTACCGTGATCATGCTGGAAGGGACGGGGAATGCCGGGGTCCTGGCGGGCGGGATTTCCAAGGCTCTGATTACCACCGCGGCGGGTCTGACCGTGGCGATTCCGGCACTCATTTTTCACCGTTATTTTACCCGGCGCATTGATGAACTGGTGGTTGCCATGGAACAGGATGCCATCAAGCTGGTGGAAGTGCTCCAGGGGGATCGCAAGGGCAGTGAGGCCAGGAAATAATGAATTTCCGTCGACAACAGGACCGGTCAGAAGTGTCGGTGAACCTGACACCCCTGATTGATGTGGTCTTTTTGCTGCTGATCTTTTTCATGGTGTCCACCACTTTCACCAAGGAAACCCACCTGGCCATCGATCTGCCGGAGTCTTCCGGTGAGGTGTTGCAGGAACAGTCGAAGCAGATTGAGATCGTCATCAGTCGGGAAGGGGATTTCTCGGTCAATGGCCGTGGGCTGGTCAATGCCCGCCTGGACACGATCAAGCGTGCCCTGGGGAAGGTCAGCCAGGGTGATACTCAGTTGCCTCTGGTTATTACGGCGGATGCCCAGACGCCTTATCAGTCTGTGGTGACGGCCATGGATGCCGCCGGGCAGTTGGGCTTTGCCAATCTCAGTATGAAAACGCAAAAAGAAGCCGAGCCTGAACCGTGAGCCTGTCTGAACGTTTTCGAGCTTCAGTACTTGGGTCCTGGTACTGTGCTGAGGGCAGCACTGGCTGGACCCGGTGCCTGAAACCGTTAAGTTGGCTCTATAGTGCTCTGGCCAGTCAGCGTAAAGCCCGACTGCTTGAGTCACTCCGATGGTTGCCCCCTGTGCCGGTCATTGTGGTGGGCAATATTACTGTGGGAGGGACGGGCAAAACACCGGTGGTGGCGGCTCTGGTCGAGCACTTTCGCCAGCGTGGCTATACTCCGGGCGTTATCAGTCGTGGATTTGGGGCTCAGGTGGAAGACTGTCCTCTGGTGGTGACTTCAGAGACCGATCCCAGGGCCGCCGGTGATGAGCCGGTGATGCTGGTTAGCGAGTTGAACGTTCCGCTGGTGGTTGATCCTGACCGGGTGCAGGCTGCCCGCTACCTCTTGCAGCACTTTGGTTGTGATCTGATCATCGCTGATGATGGCCTGCAGCACTATAATCTTCAGCGCCATGTGGAATTGCTGGTGGTGGATGGCCAGCGGCTTCTGGGTAATGGCTTGTGCCTGCCTGCAGGTCCGTTGAGAGAGCCTGTAGAACGGATCAACTCAGTGGATCTGGTTCTGGTGAACGGTGATTCAGGGTCATTGCGCCCCGGGTCTTTCCCTGGGGATGCGGAGCTGGTTGAGGGAAATGCCCAGCACTTTACCTTGAGGCCAGGGCAGCCTCAGCCATTGTTGTCAGGTTCCATAAAGACGTTGCACCCTCAGGGCCGGGTGCATGCCGTGGCCGGGATTGGTAATCCTGAGCGATTTTTTCGGACGCTCCGGTCCCTGGGGTTTTATGTGATTCCCCATGCCTTTGCCGACCATTATGCCTTCAGGGCTGAAGATATTGATTTCGATGATGAGCTGCCGGTGGTTATGACGTCGAAAGACGCGGTCAAGTGCCAGGCTTTTGCGGATGAACGTCACTGGTATCTGCCCGTCAGTGCTGAGTTTGCACCGGGTGTGGTGGAGAAAATCACTGAGCGGGTTGAGCGGCACTCTGCCTGTATACAATCTGGGAATAGCCCACCGGGAAAGCTGTGATGGAAAAGATGGTGATGGATAAAAAATTGTATGAGATTCTGGCCTGCCCCCTGTGCAAGGGGGAGGTGCGTTATCAGAAGGACAATGAAGAACTGGTCTGCCGTCCCTGTGGCCTGGCTTACCCCATACGGGATGGGATTCCGGTCATGCTTGAAAATGAAGCCCGGACCCTGAATACCGATGAACGCCTGAATGAGGCCTCCTGATGAGTGGGAACCGTGGCTTTACCGTTGTGATTCCAGCCCGCTTTGGGTCCAGCCGCCTGCCAGGCAAGCCCCTGGCGGATATTGCCGGGCGCCCGATGATTCAGCATGTTTATGAGCGGGCCATGGCCAGTGATGCCAGCCGGGTCATTATTGCTACGGATGATGAACGTATTTATAAGGCTGCGGAAGGGTTTGGGGCTGAGGTGTGCATGACGCTGGCGGGTCACCCCTCGGGTACTGATCGTCTGCAGGAGGTCGCACAGACTGTCGGGCTGGATGACAGCGATATTGTGGTCAATGTTCAGGGGGATGAGCCCTTGATCCCGCCTGCAGTGATCAACCAGGTTGCCGGGAATCTCATGGCGGCATCGGAAGCGGGAGCGGCCACCCTGTCTGACCCCATTCACTCGGTTGATCAGGTATTTGATCCCAATGTGGTTAAAGTGGTGGCAGATGCCAGAGGTTATGCGCTCTATTTCAGCCGGGCGGCCATTCCCTGGGAAAGAAAGGCCTTTGCTGAAGAACCCCGGCAGTTGTCTGAGGTTCAAGGGGTCTACCGTCATGTTGGCATTTATGCCTACCGGGTTGAGCTTTTGAATCGCTTCGTTCAATGGGGAGTTTGCCCTCTTGAGCAGGTTGAGGCCCTGGAGCAGCTCCGACTGATGTGGCACGGGTATCGTATTCATGTGGCTGAGGCCCTTGAGACGCCGCCCCATGGAGTGGACACTGAGCAGGATCTGCAGGCTGTGCGGCAGCTGCTGGAAGCTCAGGAGCTGCAGGCAGCAGGCTCCGGGGAGAAAGCACTGCAGGTATGATCAGGGTACTTTTTGTCTGCCTGGGTAATATCTGCCGTTCCCCAACGGCCCATGGTGTATTTGCCAGGCAGGTGGCTGATGCCGGGCTGGGGGATCGGATTCTGGTTGACTCTGCGGGCACCAGTGGCTGGCATAACGGCGCCAGCCCTGATGCTCGTTCTGCCCGTCATGCCCTGGCTAATGGATATGATCTGTCGTTTATAAAGTCGCGTCAGGTGTGCGAGCAGGACTTCGTTGATCAGGATTTTATTCTGGCCATGGATCAGGATAACCTTGCGGAGCTCCAGCTGCGGTGCCCAGCCAGATATGCTCACAAACTTCATTTGTTTCTGTCGTTTTCAGAGCTTGATTCCCTTGAAGTGCCTGATCCTTTCTACGGTGGGGACGATGGGTTCTCCAGAGTGTTGACGCTGGTGGAGCTGGGCGGTGTTGGTCTGCTGGAGCATATCAGGCATCACTTTTCAGACGTTAATGATTGAAGCCGGCTCTTTTTCCGTGGAAAAACGTTTGCTTCCTCTTTTTCTTTCGCTATGGGTATTGGACCAAGAAGCAGCCGGTCTCATTGCATGTATGGCTATTAATGGATGAGTTCATCTCTGAAGATTTTCGAAAACCACTCCCTGAAAGCACTGAATACTCTGGGGCTTGAAGCCTGCGCTCGCTATTTTATTGAGGTTGATTCTGTGGAGGCGCTCCGGGAGGCTCTGGTATTTTCCCGTGCCCGACAGCTGCCCCTGATCCCTCTGGGGGGAGGCAGCAACGTCGTTTTATGTGGCACTCTCGAGGCAGTGGTAGCCCGTATTCATCTGCAAGGGCGAACCTTGCTTCCAGAGGCGGAGGGCTCGATCCGGGTCAGGGCTGAGGCCGGGGAAAACTGGCATGATTTTGTTCTCTGGACCCTGGCCCAGGGAGCCTATGGCCTTGAAAACCTTTCCCTGATTCCAGGTACCGTGGGGGCTGCTCCGGTACAGAATATTGGTGCCTATGGGGTAGAGCTGAAAGACGGCTTCCGCTCTCTGGAGGCGATGGCAGTGGCTACCGGTGAGCTAAGGTGTTTTAACGCCCGGGACTGTGATTTTGGTTATCGGGATTCCGTGTTCAAGAGGGCTTTGCGTGATCAATTCATTATCACTTCGGTCACGTTCAACCTGAATCGATCCTTAAAGCCCCATCTGGACTATGGCCAGTTGAGCCATTTGCTGCGCTCCAGACTGGGAAGCCGGACGCCTACTGGCCAGGAGATCAGTCAGGCGGTTTCGGACATTCGTCGTGAAAAACTGCCGGACCCTTCTATTATTGCCAATGCGGGCAGCTTTTTCAAAAACCCCCTTGTTACTGCCCGGAAGCTGGAAACACTGCGACAGGTATATCCGGATATTGTCGCTTATCCAGCAGGGGATCAGTGGAAGCTGGCGGCGGGCTGGCTGATTGACCGGGCCGGATTGCGAGGGATTCAGGAAGGAAACCTGGGGACTTATCAGCAGCAGGCTCTGGTGCTGGTTAACCATGGCGGAGCCACCGGGGAAGAGGTGATGGCCTTTTCTGAAACGATCCGGCAACGGGTGCTCAAGGAGTTTGGCGTGTCCCTGGAGAGGGAGCCCAGAGTTTATTGACTCCGGGCTTTTTTTGCCTGTTTGCCAGAAATTTGGCAGGAAAGGATTATTTTACCCCCAGCTCCCGGAGTCGTTCATCGAGGTAGCTGCCAGCAGTGTGCCGATCTGACAGGGTGACATCCCTGTTGGGATGAAGGAATAATGGCAGTGAAATCCGGGATTTTTCCCGTTTACCCCCTGCAGGATTAATCACCCTGTGGGTGGTGGAGGGAAAGTAATGTCCGGACGCCTCCTGGAGCATATCCCCGGTATTGATGATCAGTGTTCCGAATTCACAGGGAACATCCAGCCACTCTCCGGTTTTCAGTTTGACTTGCAATCCCGGCTCGCTGGCGGCGGGCAGAATGGTCAGCAGATTAATATCCTCATGGGCGGCGGCACGAATGGCCCCGGGCTCCTCTCCACCGGTTAAAGGTGGGTAGTGCAGAACCCTGAGCAGGGTCATCTGGCTGCCGTCAATCATTGAGGAGAGCGGCATGGAGTAGCGGCTTTTGACCGGTTCGGGACTGTGATCGTCCACCCACTGCAATAAAGTCTCAGCCAGCCGGTTTGCGCGGTTGTAATAGTTGAGCGCCTCTTCCTTTAACTCTTCTGGAATCTGTCCCCAGGGATAGATATGAAAAAACTCTTTGATATCTCTGGCGGTGTGACCTTTGGCGGTTTCTGAAATATCAAAGGGAAACAGGCCGTCCTGGGTTTCTTTATTGAAATGAAACTGGTGTTTGCGGTCCGACTGGAAGAAGCGTTGCCAGTTCTGGTAGATGGATTCCACCAGGGACTGCTGGATCGGATGATTTTTAAGAACCCCGAAGCCGGTGTCTCTCAGTGACTGGGTAAAGGCTTCCGGGGCATTGGCTGAGGTAAAGTCAATGATTGGGAGTGGTTGCATACTGCTGCTATTTGTTGATTCTTCTTGAAAGGGAATGATTATATGCATTAGTTCAGATCTGATCTGACAATTCCCTCTTCAAAAAAGGGAAGGGTTACCGATTTAGATAGAGGGTGAAATCACTGAAATCTAAATCGTAAAAAGGTAACCCTTATGATTCATACTAATCA
>NZ_JBLYZI010000045.1:0-41616 GCF_057680865.1 Endozoicomonas sp. Z74 | reverse complement strand
ACCTGAGCTTTGAATTCAGGTGCATGACGCTTCCTTTTTCTGACTGTCATTTTCCCCTCCTTGAAAGGGCATCATACAGTCGAAAAACTTAACTTAGCCAGTGGTCCAGTTTTTGGGGTCCACTATAGTGCACGCCCTTTGTCATCCATGCTGACTTTGATTTCTCTGTCCATTAGCGGTGCCAAAAAGTCATGACTGGTAAAATAGTCCTGATTGTGATGTTCAGCCAGATGTTTACGATTTCCCGACAGGGCAATGATGGACTCAATACAATCGCTCAACCCGTTCACCGGATCAAGCAATTGCTACAGTGCGGGTTCATTTCAGCCAGTCAACAAATCCAGGAGCGATGCCTGAAGCTCTTTTTTCCGGGGCTCTTCCAGAGTTGTACCAAAGCATTTTTCAAGCGTTCCAATAAAGCGATTAACCTTATCTTCAGCAGCACTACAGATTCCATCATCCAGCCATCAGACTGATGCTGAGTATCCACGGATGTCTGCACTTTCGAAAATGGGGTATCACAGACACCCAGAGGTATGAAATAGCAGGTATATTCAGGGTCTACCTGATTAAGGCTTCCCAGTTTAGCACTTATATGAAAAGTATTACCCCCCGGGACGGGAAGAAGTAAACTGTTTGTATTAGACATCAGGCAGTTAATACCCCAAACATTCCCACCCGTTGCCTGTACTGAAACATCCCCCGACGAAGCTGTCAGCCACAATACAGAGGTAATATTACATTTGTCTGGGTATTTAACCGTTCCCACCACAAAGCCATCCGTATGAGCCATATAACTTCCAGCCCTTAATGTTTGACTCTGACCAAACACCTGAGCGCCACCCTGATCAATCTTAAGAGCTGCCCCTGAGCTCTTGTTCTCCAGGTATAAGGTGGCCTGATCCGCTGAACAGTTGATCAGAGAGGCCGCCCGATGACTGCTGGTTTCACCACCATCATTTTCAAGCCCATCATTCTCTACTACCAGCGTAGAGTGACTATCGGATGCATTAACAATCGTAGCGCCCCTGCTTTGCCCATAATTATGCACACACAAAGAAGAGTGAGAATTTGAATAACTTTCAATATGAGCCGCCCACGCAATACTGTCGCCTTTTTTTATTGTCACCCCCATCACGGTTATTATTCACATGAAGCAGCGCCGTTGCATTGGTGTCATCATACAGTACTGACTCAAGCGAAACGGGACTGGATGCGAGTATCCCGACCCCCTCACCCTGATTGGAAATCCTCAATGCCGGATCACTGCCGGAGGTTTTGAATTCAGCGCCAGGCCCGGTATTGGAAACCGAAAGCCCAGGCCTTACATCACTGTCAGTATCAATAACAACACTCTCGGAAATTGGATAGACACCCTCTTCGGTGTCAGAGGTCTTTTTTTTGCCGGATTCATTACTCATGGTATTTACTCTCTCCTTATTATTAACGAAAAAAACAGAAGCCATTTATCAATACTGCCTCCGAAGAACCAAAATATTACAGCACGTTTTATTTAATCTTTTTTTCCAACTCAGCTATTCTCTGAGCAAGCAATTTATTCTGTTCTTCGATCGAATTCAGCTTACCAGTCAGTTCAACCGAATCAACGTCCTCTGTATGGGAGACTTTTTTGGCAGAAACTTCAGAAATTTTTGGGGATGACACTTTTTTTGATTCAATGCTAATCTTCCAGCTGGCATTGCTATAGGTTTTAACATCACTAAAACTCTGATTCGTCGTTAATGCATAATAACCATTTTTAGTATTACCACTTCTTTTTTCATTGCTATCAAATAATTTAAATCCAGACGTTGTTGTCATATTTACGACAAGCCCTCCCTGACTCAAAGACTTTAGCACCTGCAATTCACTTTCGCCGATGGTGATACTGCCCAGCTGCAATTTTTCAGACGTAACAGAAACCGCATTCAAACTGTTTTTTACATCCATGTTATCCGTCACTATCGATTTACTGCCCTGAATGCCACCAACCTTGATCGCCCCCTCTGTCTCAAGGGCCAGCCCTTTTCCAGTATTTTCTATGCTGACTGATGACATCTCACCACTTGTGCTGAAGCTCACTGCAGGCCCGGTGTTGTCAACCGTCAATCCCGGTTTTTCACTGTCCACAGTAATCTTGACCGGATTATCAATCAAAGTATCACTTCCTTTTTTATTTTCTATACCTCTCATTTCAGTTTCCTTTTCTGTTTTATTTCAATCAATGAGTTTTTAACCGATGCCTGAAAGGCCTGACTGCCTGCATAAGCCGTATAATGCAGCTCTATAATCACATCACTCAAACTTTCCAGAATACCCGGATTACTGTCTTGGGGTATTTCAAGAGTCCATCCTGACACAGCACCGGTGCCTTCAAACGGCAGATAACGTTCATCACCAAAGTTCACACTGATCATTCCCCCATCACTTACACCCTGGGAGACTGCAATCCGCTGATTGGCAACCCAGTTTTCCCTTACGTGACGGCCATCCCCTTTATCAGGGTTTAATAAATAGCTCACTCCATCGGCATCCTCCTTCAGTAGCACTTTACTGCCGGTTTGCGTTAACGTGGCACAAAGATTCTGATAGGGAGCGATCACGGCGGGCAAGGTGATATTCAACGTATGTATCTGCCTTCGGTAATGACCTGGATAATCCCTGTCAAAGTCCTGCTCGGCAAAGGTGAAGCTGCACCGCCCCGTACTCTTGAGCTGATCGAACTGCTTATGGTCAAGCGCCTTCAAAGAGATCACCTTACGGATTTCAAGCGCCCGGTCATTGCTGTCCATATGGGCCTGCTCCATCCGGTGCAAGTCCAGTAACAGGGCGTCCCCTGCCCCCAGACCATGGTGCGAGCTATCCCAGTAACAGGACTTCAGAAAAGAGTGGGGTAGCCCAACCGCCTGTTCAAACTGCCAGGCCACTTCAGCCTGACGGGCGGCACTCATGGCCAGCTGATAGGCCTGAAAACAGAGCGTCGTCAATGTTGAGCCGTACCACTGATACAACGCCTCGCTGGAGAACTTATTGGTAAGAAACTGTGCTACTTTCTGCTCCTGTTCAATGTTCTTCTCAAGCACGGCAATTTGCTGTTGGGCAACCGCCACCTGATAACGGGCCGCCAGTTGTTGTTCACTGATCTGGCCAACCTCCTTTTGAGCCACCTCTCTTTGCAACGCCCATTCCTCCCAGCGCCTTTCATAGCTGGCCCAGGTTCCAATATCACCGGATTGCATACTGTATATCTGGGCTGAAGACTCCATGACCCGTGCCGGAATCCCTGCCCCCTGGGCTATGGCCTGGCCACCGTCCGCCAGACCAAACACCGTGGGTAACAGGCAGGCCGCAGCCTCCCCGCCGGTCATCACCGGGATCGCTGCTGCCTGCAAACCGGTCGCCTGACGGGCCAGTGCCAACTGGGCTTTCTCCGCTGCGGACAGCTCCTCTGTTAACAGACGGTCATAGTAGTCAAAGCGCATCTGGGCACTGGTCTGGCTTATCTCCAGGGAGTCGCAGGTGGCCTGCGCCGCATTCAGCTGGTTATCGTTAATGGTTCGGGTCAGGGCCAGAATGTTCTGTTGGTTCTGGTTATAAAGGAGAGACAGGGCTTCGGCGTCTTTTTTCTCCAGAGCTGCCTGCAATGACTGGCTGAACTGTATGGTCAGCTGCGCCAGCTCTTTGGCTTTTGCCAGCATCACCTGAAACCGGTAATAAGGTGGCACTGTACTGGTTCCAGCCACAGCCTGTAACACACTTTCTCCAGAGGCTACACCGGCTACCAGCTGCATAGGGTCAATAGCCGGTGCAAAGGGCGCAACGGATTCAAATACGCCGTCAATATTCAGCTCATGACGAATATTAAATAACCGGTCGGCGACGGTATCCCACAAGCCGATCAACTGCTGATTATCAGGAATGGCAAAGTAATCACTGACCACTGAATGGATCGTCAGCAGAGCATCTGTCGATGGATAAGTAACTACAGACGGCTTAGTAACCGCTTCGAGGTCATCGACAACGCTGCTCTCCACCAGTTCCTGCAGGGTTTTCACCTGTTTTTCTGGAGGGTTTCGATCGACTTCCGGTGGTTTGCCCAGCAGGTCCAGAACCATGGTATACAGCAGAGTTGCTTCGCTGATGCTTTCTGACGTGTATTCACGGAACAGACTGTCCGCAGCATCCATCAAGTTATCGATGTAGTGCATCACGATGGTTTTCTGGTAGGCAATGGGCCTTAACCCAGCAAGGGCATGGGGGTCAAAAGGGTCGTACAGATAAATCGCCCGTTGGCCGGGACTGGAGCCATCCATTACGACCTCATCCCTGCTGCTTAAACCGTGTTCGACCCTCAATCGTTTATTACGGTCACTGCGCAGGAGGATAAAACGCCAGTATTTATCCGGTGTGTCGCCGTAAAGCAGCTCCTCTTCATGGGTAAGATCAACCGCAGGATTAAAGATATATTCATACCAGCGTCTGGCCTGGGTAAATAACCGGGCAGACTGCAGTTGATGGGCCACCAGAAAGGGGGTGTGAAAGAAAAGCTCGGTCAGATAGACCGCCATGGGCCCCTGACTGAAATCCAGTGTACTGGATGGAAAAACCGGAAAATACTGGATATCCGGTTGCAGATCACTGAAATCACTGTCATTCATTCTCTGACTGGCAAGGGTAAACAAGCCGTCTATACCATCGAGAAGCAGTGTCGATTCCAAACGGGCAACTGCCCGGGGGGCATTCAGGCGAACGGGATTGAAAACGGCTTTTCCCTCATCCGAAAAGGGGAGACACAAAAAAGAGGATACCCGGTCGTTATGATCCCTGGAGGCCGTGTTTTGATATACAGACCAGTTCGGCTGCCCGTTAACCACCGCCTGTTCCGGCTCCGATCCGAACATATCGTTGGGACCGATGGCCATACCTAAAGCAAAGTCATCGACCACATGACCTGCACTATTACGATAAATCTCCAGACATTTTGAGGGTGGCAGGCCCTGCGTAAAGGCTACGACTTCCTGAAGGGCTCCGGAAAAGGCCGGGGAGCCTTCTATAGTTCCAGCAGCAACCAACTTGCCAGTCATAGCAAATGGGGGAGCCAGCACCGGTATTCCATTCAGATAAATACCGGGATGCCAACTGGACAGACCACCCGTAGAGCCTTCGTCCACCACCAGAGACGCCAGACCATCCACTCCGGCACCAAACACCAGGGCCGTTTCACCAGGCTGGGACAGGCTATAAGGGCTATTCTCGTCTTCCAGTTCACGGATATATTGGTAGAAAAGAGAGCCAGAAGAAGCCCAGGACAACACCAGATCCTGGCTGTTTGCGTCAAAGGTAAGTCCAATTCTCTTCGAGGTAAGCACCGGCTCAGAGGACTCCCACTGAACAGGGGTTGAGCATGGTTTCGAGAGGTTCTCTGACAGGTCAAAAAGATCAATTCGTTTTTCTTCATGGCTGCCCACCGCACAATACAGATGCTCAATGCCATTTTGATCCAGGACAACCGCCATGGCTGGACTGCCTGAATAGACCCTGTCATCGGAATGGCTATCACTGATCGTCTCTAAAAACCCCCCCTCTCTGGAGCAGGCCACCCCCCAATGCAACTTGGATTTACAGGCAGTCTTGGTACTTGAAATAGCCATCCATGCAATAAACAGCTGCCCGTCCCAGACCGCCATTGAAGGAGCACTGTTATCACCGGAAGAGACTCTGAATTTCCCTTCGTTGCCACACTGTTTCTGCTCCACAAGCTTTATATGGTCATGACTCATGTCCAGCCTGGCCAAATGCAACCAGTACTCATCCTTCGCATTCTTGCCCGACCATGCCAGATACAGCTGTTCATTGAATACCCCAAGGCTGAAACGTTCACTCTGAAAATCCACAAGAGCGCCCCTGTCTTTCAGTTTTCTGGGTTTTCCAATGGCAATACCACCGATGTTTTCAATAATTTGTGAGAAGTAAACATCCTTATCCGCAGATGCCCAGGCTACCCACTGCTGCCCATTCAGGACCACCACATTAGAAAGATAAGTTGCCTTTTCTCCACCCTTTACCTCTTGGTAAAGACAGGGATTCAGCAACACATGGCTCCACTGCTCCCGATTAAGGTTCTGATGAATGGATTTTCCCCGAATCAGGGAGTGCCCGGAAATATCCATCTTGAAGACAATCGATGAACCAGAATGCTCATCGGTTATATTGAATTCATCCCCATCACCCGGTTTAAACCACACTGACAGAGCAGAACAGCCTTCTTTTGTCGGTACCGGAAGCTCAGAAATTCCATTGTCTGATAAACCCGGTGTCGGCAAAGCAAACCGGGCAACACCGGTCGTCTGCTGCCTGATAGCATCACCACTCAGGGAATATTGTTTTTCATTCCAGGAAATATAAATCGTTTCAGTGGTGTGGAAGTAGGACAACGTAACGGAGGTTTCTGGTGTGTCTGGTTCGTTTGATGAACCCTCTTCAGCGGGTTCTTTCTCAGGCCAGGAGGTTAACTCCTGGGCTGGCAACCAGTGATCACTGCTGTCCTTACAGGTGTATTTAACAAGGTAATCATAGACTTTCTCGCTGGAATCACTGTCGGCCCCTGTCTGCTGTCGCTCCACCCAGAATAAAAACCATTTTCCCATGGCATAGATGGACTGAACGGTACCCTGTGCCTGGATATCCAGCGTTATTTTCTGCCACTCGCCCCAGCCCAGTGGCGCATACCCCTGCTGCTCGCCGGGAATGAAAACCGTGTCAGAAAAATAGTATTCGCTGGCATCAGCGTTGGGCTTACCCAACAAGAACAACCTTTTGCCCGGTGTCTTAACACTCCCTGCGTGACCATATTCAAAACAGGCGGCACTCTCAATGACCAGGCCAGCCAGGGGTGCCAGATTTGCCATATAGTGATATATAGCCTGCTCTACAGTCCCGGCGTCGCTGAGATTTCCCTGCTGACAATCATTCTCCAGTTGTTGAAACAGACGGGTTTTATTCTTTCGAAGCTCTGGTTGGAGGTAGTTTTCCGGGAACAGAAACACTTCACGGTTATCCTGCCAGACCCGGTAGTTCTGCATCCAGGACCAGCACTGATGCAATGATGGATCCACCGATAAGCCCGCTTCCAGATGATTCATGCAACGATGGATAAATAACTGGACCGCATTAATGGCTTCAGAAATACGGGTGGTTTCAACCACACCATCAACACTGACATCAATCAAAAGGTATTGATACAGATCGCTGGCATCTTCAATGGCTGTGCCCAGGGTAAGGTTCAAATGATCAATAACCCTTGGCACCAGGGCATCACGGAGCCGGTTTCGCAGTGTGTTTTTCTGATTATCCAGGGCACTTTCCTGCTGGCTATCCTGGCCCCGTCCCTGCAACCCTGACCATAAGGCTGAAGCGATGCTGCGATAATCCTCCATACTGACGGACTGACCTGAAGCGGCCAGCAACCATTTCAGCGTTTCCCCATTAATATTCAGTGTATCCAGTGCACTGACTACCCGCAGCCAGCGGTCCAGCTCGGGAATATTGGTCGGCAGAACCGGTTCAGAGCCCTGAGACAGGGCACTTACATCCCAACCAGTGAGTTTCTCAAGCAGAACACAGCCATCGTTGAGACCAGAATTCACGACCGCCAGGTAATCCAGTAGGTGGTTCTGGCTATCCTGAATCTCAACCAGCAATGCCTTGAAACGGGCGATGGTTTGCACCCACTTAAAATTAAACGGGGCAGGTGATGACACAAAGTATTCAGGGTGCTGGCACAGGGCGACGATTTCCTCCGGCGATAAACTGAAAGCATTCACCAGATCACCGTATCGCAACAATTTATCAAGAAGGCCGAACACCGGCGGCCAGCTTTTAAGTCCCTGGTCGTTTATGACCGTAGGGTCGAAGATAAAATCGGAAGGAACTACCTTCAACCACAGGCACAGCGCTTCCAGCTGATGGGGCGGTGTATTGATTAAAGCGCTTAACTGCTGGCTGAGAAGGTGACACTGAGCCTGGCAGTAACGACTGGTAACGGCCCAGCACTGATCCACCACTTCTTGTGAAAGGTCCGCTTTGAGGAACTGTAAAAACTGCTGAAGCCCCTGTTTAAACGCTTGCTCTTCCGGTACCGCCTCAAAAATGCCCTGCTTATTCAGGTAAATGCCTGACACAAACAGCCAGACCGGATTGACATCCCCAACGGTGAGACCTTCAGAGTCGGCCTCTTCAAGCTCATCCACCATCGCCTTGACGAACTCAATGGTCACCCCCATTTTGGTTAACTGACTTTCAACCTCCGCCTGGTGGTTATCAATAAAGTCCTTCAACGCCTTCAGCCCGGAATCGCTGCTGGACAAGTAAAACTGCTGAAGGGCTGGGATATTTGCCTCAAATTGGTTTCGGGTCAGCTTGCTTTTCAACAACCCTGAGCAAATGGCCTGAGAGTTATTGGCCAGGCTGGCAATCCCCCCAACCCGATTCTGAAGGTTGATATCCCCGCTGTTTCCGGTCAGCCAGTACTGCACCCGGTGAATGGCCATCGGTTGATGGCTGAACCACAGGACACCGGCACTCAGACGATTAATAAGATTGAGCAGTCCACAGCCGTCGTCCCGTTCCTCAAAAAGCGCCTGTAAAAGAAGCTGCTCATTATAATCCACTTCAGGGTTGTCAGCCCTGAGTAACCCATAAACAATCATGCAGTCCGTCAGGGACAGCCCGGTCATCACCGGCAGCAGGCTGAACCGGTAAAGAATGGATAAACGCTCAAGATCCAGGGCCGTATCCAACGGGCCCACAACGTCAGCAATCTTCTGTAATTCCCGGGGAGACAGTTGCAGCAACCCCGGCAATGACTGCTGTGGGTCCAGCGACTTAAGGTGCTCCATGAACATGTCTCTATTCAGGCGGGATTCCTTATCTGTGGCAAGCCTTCCTGTCCCCTGGTCAAGGCGAACCAGCATCTCTGCCAGTTCACACAGCGCCTGTCGTCCGTAGTCCTTTATTCGGTATAGCCAGGCGCAGGCCTGATTAAGTGTCAATATCCCCGCCTGCTCAACGGTTTTGATCCAGGCCAGCAACGGTAGCAGCTTCGCGCTGATCTCATAGCCCTCAAGAGATCCATTGCCAGTGGCACAATAGGAGGATCGCAGAGCCCAATCCAGGTCGGAGAATGACCAGTCCAGCCATTTTGCCAGACGAATAAACCGGTGCAGACGATCCAGGGCTTTGAAGTCCAGAGCAGTGAGATCATTGGCAAACGTCAGCTGTCCATCATCAAGCTCAATGGGAGCCTCCTGTCCCTGATTAATAAAAAATGACTGATTTAACTGGCTCTCCAGTTCTTTCTCGGTTAAGTCCTGATAGAGAAGTGCCTCCAGCTCCCCATCAGTCAACCCGGCCTGCCTCTTGAACATCCCGGCATCTTTCAGGTCAGATAGCCCATCACTCTCCGTCAGGCCATAACACTGTTTCAGATCCTCTTCTGTGGTATCCGGGGTAGATACCATTGACCATTGCTCAGGGGACAGTCCCAGGGTTTCCCTGGCAATGCTCTGGCGTTCAACCTCTGTCGGCTC
Source organism: Endozoicomonas sp. Z74 (assembly GCF_057680865.1). NCBI lineage: Bacteria > Pseudomonadati > Pseudomonadota > Gammaproteobacteria > Oceanospirillales > Endozoicomonadaceae > Endozoicomonas > Endozoicomonas sp. Z74. The sequence continues at coordinate 32,029 of NZ_JBLYZI010000045.1, read as the reverse complement.
TTCAATCAGCCCGAGCCATAGCTGGGGCAAACTGCTATGGCTTTGCTTCAGAGACAAACGAATTTCATCCAGGGGCTGATGGTAGGGTAGATTGAAGGGATAGCAGAGGCTGGCCAGGTCTACACTTTTGAATCCGTCCCCCAGTTGCCGCATCAGCACATCATTAACAATATCCAGTTTGGAAACCGATGCATGGGTATTGGCCCGGTCCAGAGGAATGGCTTTAATATCAGGGCGCCGTTGATCCAGCATAACTGTGGCGGCATGGTCTCCCTCTTTTTTATGAATATGCTGATCCGCCATCCATACCAGATCCGCCAGATACGCCGCAGGGGACAATACCGAGCGGTCAGGATCCACTCCGGTCACGTCCAGTTCGCCAAACTGACCTTCATAACTGGGGTCCGGCCCATCTCCCCCAACACTGGACTGAGCAGGCAGAGCCAGATTGGCAAAGCGCAGATTACGGTAGTAAGGACTCAGTCGTTGCTGATGATCCACATGTTGATTCACCAGTGCCCCCATAGACGACTGAGCTCGCTGATGGATCTCACCGGCAAGTTTTCGGGCGTCTTTCCGGTTCAGCTCTGTGAATAGTGGTGCATATTTATTGATGAATTTTTTTCTTGAGTAGTGACTGATTTGGTTATCCAATGGTAAAGTTTCCCTTTTCAAATATTCAGTCAAACCTTGCTCAGCACCATTCTCAGAAAGGTCATTTTTTTTATCCACAAAGCCTCCAAATATAAACATTTAAACAACAATGAGTTGTTTATAAACACAGAAATCATATAAATTAATTTTACTCATATATGATAAAGTACAGCTTTACAAAAACGACGTTTTACCTTTTACTTTTTTTACATTTTTTTCTTATTTCTTGCCTCATCGTACTGTTTTTTCTTGGCAGAATGCACTGTATCAATAATCTCAACCTCACTCTCATCAGTATTACTATAGTTATCTTCATACTCTATCCTTTTTTCTCGCTGTTTTTTCGTACCTCCTTTTCCGGTGTAATCCAATTCTTTAAAGCTCTCCTCAAAATCATCCATATCCTTTGCTGTTGAAAGACACTTAGAGAAATCCTTCAATGCACTTTGTGATCGCTGACCTTCAATCAAAGTAATAGAATACAGTTCCTCAACGTATGTATTTGTAAACCCTTTAAACTTAACCTTCTTATTTTTCGACGTTGCACTTACAAAATCATCTTTGACCTGATCAATTGAAACCCCACTTTCCTTCATATGGGAAACCAAGCCTTTACTCTTTTTCGTATTAAAATAGGGCGATGGTTTACCCCCCTCTTTTACAACCTTTACGTCCTTATTAAACCCTTTTTGAACATAGTAATTACCGGAAACTTTGGTTTTTTTTATTATATCCTCTTCATCAAACTCATATGAGTGAACAAGTGTTTTTTTCCGCCTCTTTAAACCAGAATACAATTTGTCACTCATCTCTTTTTGTTCTTTATTCAGACCTGAAGCATCAAAGTACACAACAGGATTCCCCCCCACAAAAGCATATAAATTCATCCCATCCACGCGATGGGCGGGATCGGGGTTGATCCACCGTCCACTGTCCGGGGCATAATACCGTCGGCCATAGTAATAAAAGCCGGTCAGGCTATCCCGCTCCTTGCCGGAGTACCGGTACTCCTTCAGGGCCACTTCAATCCGGTCACGTCCTCCCCGTAGCGCCGTTCCTCCATAGGGGAAGTACTCTTCATAGGAGATCAATTGCGCTTGTTGATCCAGCTCCAGAGTCACAGAGCCCAGATGGTTATCCAGCTGGTAACGGGTTTTATGATTCTTGAGATCCCGGGTCTCCTTGCCATTATCGTCCTGCTCCCAGCGGTGGATAATGGCAATGCAGGTATCTCCATCCATCACTTTCAGGGCATGCCTTTTCAGGCAAAGCCGGGTCTCCCCCTCACCGGTTCTGGTGGAATGACGTTTGACTTCATAGCTGCCCAGATAAACCTTGTCTTCTATATGGGTCAGCCCTGTGCCATTCACCACCGACTCAGCCACTTTGCGGGTCCGCTGCTCTTCACTGTCATAGAGATAATATTCACAGTCGTGCTTTTCCTCTTCCCGTTCAATGACACAGGCCCTGACCAGGTTTTCACAGCAGTTAAACGACAATTTAATTGTGCTGCCCGCCATGACCTGGCGGAGGTTACCGGAAGCGTCATAATCCATCCCCTGCAAACGGTTGGAGTCGGGCTCCACTGGGGTTTTCCGGGTAGCGGCACCGCTGTGCTTTTTTTCGATCAAGTTGCAGGAGTCATCATAGCGATAGGCTTCGTGATACTGTTCCAGAGCGTCCATATCACTGGCTGCGGGCAGTTTCATAAAACCGGCCTGCTGCAAACCGCTGGCATTCATCCCCGGATGCTGGCGTCCACTGGCAGAAATCAGTCGGTAGAGGGCGTCATACCGGTAGTCCGATAACGGGTCCACTTTCTGGTTATCATGGAACAGAGTCTCAACACTGTTATCCCTCAGGCGGGTAATATTACCCACCGGGTCATACGTGTATTTCAGATCCTGGTGACGGTTCTGGATGGACAGCAGTCGCAGAGTGGTGTCTTCGTATTCATACTCAGTCTCAAGACCATTTCCATGGAGCACACGGGTTCGCTGGCCATTGGCATCATACTCAATGTGTTCAATCAGGGTTTCAGGTTGGCTTCCGTGAACCCTGACCGAGAGGCCGGTTAACTGCCCTGCCCGGTTGTACCGATTAACAATAACGGAGCCATCCGGTGTGGTTTCGGAAACGGGCTGTTTTAATGCATTGACGGTAAACCGGGTGGTGTAAGCCTCCTGCTCTTCTTCAAGGGCGACCTCCTGACGCCAGTCAGCAGCCTGCTGGTAGTCCCTGACCATCTGTCGTCGGGTGACCTGGACATCCCCCTGCAGACTGTACTGGCTATTAATAACACGCCCGGACAAGTCATCCAGCTGATACACCACCCCCAGTAAGTTATCAGCCTGCAACACGGTGAGATCCATACCGGTTTCCAACAGTCCATCCCCATAAAGAAACCGCTCCACCCAATTGAAATCGTCAAATGAGGATACCGGTTTGTCGTCCTCTACCTTCTTCACTTTCAGTGCCGTTTTTCTCTGGAGGGCGTCGTAGCTGATCAACTGGCAATAGTTACGGGCTGACCAGGAAAACAGCTGATTCCCGTATATATTGTCCAGGTGTTGCTCGGTTCCGGCATCGGCGCTGTCAATATAGAGAGGGCTTTTCTGCCCCATGGCATAGCGGTATTTGAAGTTGTAATAATCACTCCCATCCCGGTTGTTAGACTGGTAGAGACGTGGGTCAATGGACCGGATTGTCCGCCCTAGAATGTCATTTTCCTCAAAAGCAACCAGGGCCTCTCCCGACGCCTTATACTGGATATCTCGAACCACAAACCCCAGGTTATCCAGCACTTTGACCTGCGGCGTGTCATAAAACGCCGCAGCTTTTTCCAGAGCATCCTTTTCATCCTTCTGCTCATCACTGGGGGAAGCCGGGTAGCTGGCCATAAAGGCCTGATAGTAGTCCGAATCCAGAAGGGTATCGTTTTTATCAAAGTGCTTTTCCAGCCAGGGCGTGAAGTCAACCCTGGAAAAAAAGCCCTTGGGTGACAGGGTTTTGACCACCCGGCCCAGGGGGTCGTAGCAGGTCCGGGTAGGTGCGATAGAGGGGATGTCCGCTGGGCTTTCATACACGGGTGAATCCATGAAATAAGGCAGGTACTCCTCAACCACTTTGCCTTTATTGTTGTAGACCTTTCGCCCCGTTGTCTGCCATCGGCTTTCAGTGCATTCTTGCTGACCGTCAGGCTCTTTTAACTGCTGGTCAGCTTCCCTGGCCAGTGCCGGATCAGGGTCGACCCGCTTCTTTCTCTCCAGCTCATGGCCAAAGCCATCACTGTAGACAACTTCGGTCTGGCAATAGGGAGATGAATCCTGAACAGGTGCATGACAGAACTGGTTACGCACCAGGGTCACGGTTGTGGCCGGTTGTCCCCGATCGGCCCATGCCTCCAGGTCATAATAAAAATAGCTGCAGGCCCCTTGCAGATACTCTTCGGGGGCATCAATAACCTGTTCAAAGGTTGGCGCGGGTTTTTCCTCGTATTCAGCACCGGTTTCCTCCGTGGCATAAAGCGTCATACCACCGCTGTTTTCTCCATTTTCAGTGCCAACCAGAGAGGAAGCCACCACCTGGCCAAGGGGATCAAGAATGACCTGGGAGGTATTGTTGTTGGGATCCGTTACGGAGCACACCTGGGCCATGGCGTAATCGTAAGATGCACGGGATATCAGGCTGCGACTGCTATCAATAAAGTGCTCAGTGCCCGTCACAAATAATCCATAGCTGTCATAGCGCTGAGTGACCTTTGAATAGACACTGGTGTCCTGCCCTACCAGGGCATTCTCCGTTTTCCATGGCAGATAAAACCGTTCCGGGTCATAAAACTGCACCAGCCCTTTGTTCCACCAGTAACCGGAATCACCTTCCCATATATAACCACCCAGTGTCGTTAAGGTATCGTCCGTTAACCTGCCCGCAAACGCCTCATCAATCCATTCTGGGGTAAATACCGCCTGTTCATGATGATGCTCCAGCCCAAGAGCGCTGATTTCACCCAGATCGAGAGGAGCATCAAGACGGTTATTCCAGAAACAGGTTCGCTCCCAGGTCAGTTGCCTTGCCTGACAACGTTGTTTATCTTCCGGCTCACCGTAAGGGAGAATAGAACCCTCTCGATTTTCGTTCAGGTGGTCTATTGTCTTCTGAAGTTCGTCAAAATCACCGTACTCCCCCGCCAGGCTCAGGTTCAGTAGTTCCAGCTGCTGTTGCTCACAGGAAAGATGGCAGAAAAGGTTTCCCTCAACCGGTTGTACAAACTTCTGCAGGGAAAGCATGGCTTTAAGCGTCCGTTGCTCCGTAGCGAACAAATCATCAGAAGGAAGCTCCAGCCTCCGGGGCAAACTCAGGTCACAGTGAACCAGGGGGTTGCCAAAGTCATCGGTTTTCAGGGTGAAGTGCTGCTCAACCCTGGGGTCTTCAGCATTCTGCTCGTAGTGGTAGAAAATACTTTCCCGTGGCGTCACCAGATAAACCGCATATTCCTGCTCGCCCCGCTCCTGGATAAGGCGGACTTCTGGCCCGTTTTCCTCAACCGAGTAGGGAGCTTGATTGACGCCTGGCCTGTCACCATCCTCAGCGGCATACACCTCCTGCCGGATAACCGTGCCTTTCAGGGCCGTAAAGGCTTGCCTGAGAGTGGCCGCGTCTTCACGGTCAACATTGATCTGCGGGCCGGGAAATTCATAAGCCCGGCCATCTCCACGAAAAAACTCACCAATACCCGGTTGCCGGTAAGTCTCAAGGGACTGCTCTGCTCCGGTACAATACCAGGTTCGAGTGTATACCGGTGCCGTATAGTGTTGCTCCGGGATGAGTGCGGCACCTTCCCGGGTATTGTAACTCTGAAGCTCATCCCAGGTTTCACTGTCCCAGCTTTCAACGTAACCAAATCCCCGGAACTCTTTTTCTTCATGGTCATAATAGCCGTCATGGTAAGCAAACCGCTTTGCCATTCTGCGGCCGGTTATGGCGTCAATGGAGACGGTTTTCTCCACCAGCTGTACCGGAAAGGGGAGACGGGTATGCCAGGGGGTACCGGCTTTTTTATCCCGCAGATAAAAGTCCGTTGAGCTGCAATACTCTATCTGTGAGACCCCGCCCATGTTGTTATCCACTTCATTGAGTAGATAGGGCTTGATACAGGTTCTGGCCTTCCCATTGACCAGAGCTTCCCCCACAAAATTCAAATAATAATGGTCAGGTTCCGGTCCCATATCCGTGTACACCATGCAGCGGGTGCCATTGCCCAACACATCGGCAAAATGGATCTGGTCAATGGCGCTGAACTGACAATGTTCCGGGAGGGGAATGTCTATGGCTTTTGAAAAGGCATTGCCACTCTGATTAACATAAAGGCTGACTTTATCGGTATGCAGGTAGATCAAGTCCGTGGCACCGGAACCATCCGTATCCGCCAGAAACAGTCGGGATGCATCAAAGTCAGGCCCAAAATCCGGTGCTGATGCCAGGGTGATCTTTTCTCCAAAGTGACCAAAGCCCAGGGACGGCCAACACTCAACCGAGTCCCGGGTAATTTTAATCCGATGGGAATGCCCATCCCCCAGAAGGCTGGTAAACCCTACATATTCTTTTCGGTATCCCTTTTTGATAGAGGGAAAGCCTGGGACTTTTGGTAATGCACAGGAGGCGTCATAGCCTTTCTTCCCCAGAGAGGGGTATACCCTGATGGCGTTCTCGTCAACCAACAGCAGGTCCGTCTTGCCATTATTGTCCAGCCCCGCCATTTCCATATCCCGGTTGGCAAAATCAACGGGATACTGTTCAAAAGGTTGATAGGCTTTCCAGCCGGGGTCAGGCTGTGCCGGTTCACCGGCAAATTGATCATCCCTCTGGTAAAACCCGGTACGGCTGCTGTTCCTGACCAGAAGTTCCAGCTGGCCATTGCCGTCCAGGTCAACCAGTGTCGTGCGACCATCCTGAAATTGACGATCTGTGGGGAACGGGTTTTCGGTTACTGGAATCCCATATGTCCCATTTCCTTCGGGCTCAAGGTAGAGCAGACTGTCACCCTGGCAGCATAACAGCCCGGCAATCCCCTCCCCCTTCAGATCAACCGGTTGAAAGCCCGACGAGTTCAAATACCCCGGAATACCCCGGCCTCCAGCCACCATTTTGTTATACCCGGTACATGAGGCAGGATTAAATTCAGAAAAGTTCAGGTCAATGGCTGGCATCGACTTCACTTCATAGGGGCAGACGGCATCACGACCAGCCCGTTTATAACCGGTCAGCAGTATCCTTCGCATCAGAGACAGGCGGCTTTGCTCCGCAGTGCTGTACTGCAACGCCAGCCGTTTAACCAGACAGGGGTCACCCAGTTCCTGGTCAAAATGATGGAACAACAGAATGTTGTTACACAATCGACGGGTGCGAATCTCAAAGGTACTGCTGTAGGTTGAAAAAGCGTCAGGCCGATATTGCCATAATCTGGATGCCTGATAGGGATCATTCCCTCCCTCTGCCAATCCGGTCAGCTCATACTGACCATAATCAAACACCACCTCATAGGCATAGCGCTCAGCCCCATTGTCATCGAAATAGTTTCCATACCGGATCGTCTGGATATATCGCTTTGTTAAAGCCCTGCCCGCCTCATAGTCTTTCTGGTCAATTCCGGCATTATCTTCCTTCACATAGCTGTAAAGAATTTTATTCCCTCTGGCATCTTCCGAACTTTCAATTAACCACTGAAACAAGTGGGAAGGATTGCTGCTGTCTGCGATCCTTGCATCCTCCCGGGCACCGTAAACAGACGTAATGTTTTCTGTGTTGGTGACCTTCCAGTACGAAGCGCTTTTATCTTTTTTCAAATAGTGCTCAATGCGGGAGAAGGCGCCTTCCACTCTGGGTAAATACCCGGTGACCAGAAAACCTTCCTCTTCACGACTGGCCGAGGCTTTCGGCACCAGCTCCTGACCATCCAAGAGATAAACATCCGTATCATCATAGCGAGGCAGCCCCTTTTCGGTGCGAATACTGATGCTGGAAAGATTCAGGGAAAAACCCAGTCCAAAAATACCGTTGCCCGAGCCAGAGCTGTACTCAAGGGCCAGCTCGGGCTCAAGACCTCGCGCCCTGGTCAGCGGTACCGGAATACTCAACCTGCCAGCACCGGAAAAAGCGTCCGCGGTCAATGTCTCGCCAATGGCCTTGAGGGCACCGCCCCCTTTTGGCAGGTTGATATCCTTCACGGATAAGCTCTGCTTGTCCTGATCCATTGCGTATGGGTTCCTCCCGTATTTCTGGCCACTCATTCAAATGGCACAATTATTTTTATAAACACTCAAGGGGCAGCCCCTGATATCTGATCCCTTACAACAGCCGGTTTCAGCACGCTACCGCCCTTCCTGACCATATACGGAATCCTGAGGTGGGGGATACAGCAGCTATTTACAAAACACCCTATTGTCGACGGCCATAATTGCGCCAACAAAAAATCAGCGAATGAGATCGGTGTCAGAGCCTGAGTATTTGAATCGCTCCCAGCTCCTCACAAGCAATCGCTTCTCATCATGGATGAGCACTTTAAAACTGTCGTTTAGTGATTTATTGCTACCAGGTCATCACATTGCGAAAAAAAAAGGGGGTTGAACGCCAGGTTACGAAACAGCCAACAACGCCATTTTCTGGTATAGTTTCATTTTCTGTTTATACCCTGCATCTACAATAATTTTTTCACTTTAATAATCAAAGACAGACTAAATATCCAGAAAGTATTTTGTTATCGGTTGGTTTATCTAAACCTTTCAGGTTTTTTTCGAACAGGTTAGTGACATGTTCTCGGCTGTATCCCAATCCCTTAAGAGCGGGTCTCTCAAGGCATTTCTTCCCGCTGACATTCTTGCAGGCCTCACCGTCGGCGTTATTGCCCTTCCACTCTCCATGGCCCTGGCCATTGCGGTAGGCGTTCCTCCCCAGCACGGCTTATATACGGCAATTGTCGCAGGAGCCGTCATCGCCCTATCGGGGGGCTCAAAGGTCAATATTTCAGGACCCACCGCTGCCTTTGTGGTGGTGCTCATTCCCATCGTCCAGCAGTTTGGCCTGGGGGGACTTCTACTCAGCGGCATGCTGGCCGGAGTGATTCTGGTTCTGATGAGTCTGGCAAAACTGGGACGACTGATTGAAGTGGTTCCCTATCCAGTGGTTGTGGGTTTTACCGCCGGGATTGGCGTAGTGATTGCCACACTGCAGATCAATGATTTTCTGGGGCTGGGCATTGAGCACCTTAATGGGCACTTTCATGAAAAACTCTGGCAAATCCTGCAGGCACTCCCCCAGATTCAGATTCAGGAAGCCTTGATCGGACTGGTTACCCTGGCCACCCTGATTTACTGGCCCAAGTTCAACCGAAAGATTCCCGGGCACCTAGTTGCCCTGTTGCTGGGTTCCGTCCTGGCCTGGCTGGCATCAGCGGTGAGCCCAGACTTTTCCGTCGCCACTATTGGCAGCCGCTTTCAATTTAACCTTGATGGTATTATCGGGTCTGGCATTCCCCCGGTGTTGCCCACTTTTCAATGGCCATGGAACCTTCCGGGAAGCAGTGGTGCTCCCCTTGGACTCAGTTTTGATATGATAACCGCCCTGCTCCCGGCGGCCTTCACCATTGCCGTGCTTGGGGCTCTGGAGTCATTGCTCTGTGCAGTGGTCTCCGATGGCATGTCCGGAAACCGCCACCACCCCAACGATGAGCTGATGGGCCAGGGACTTGGCAATATCATTGCTCCCCTGTTTGGTGGTATTCCCGCTACTGCTGCCATTGCCAGAACCGCCGCCAATATAAGAGCTGGAGGGAAAACCCCGGTTGCATCCCTGGTTCACAGCCTCTTTATTCTTCTGGCCATTGTCTGTCTGGCTCCCCTGCTGGCCTATATCCCCATGGCTTCCATGGCCGCACTGCTGCTGATGGTGGCCTGGAACATGAGTGAAGTGAAACACTTTATCAGAACGGTGAAAGTGGCTCCCAGGGACGATGTCATCACTCTGCTCTGCTGTTTCAGCCTGACGGTCATTTTTGATATGACCATTGCCGTGGCGGTGGGAATGGCCCTGGCAGGCCTGCTGTTCATCCGCAAAAGTGCAGCCCTTGCACAAAGCCACCCTTTATCGACTTGTGCCATTGAAGGGGAGGGTTTGTCCAAAGATGTGGTTGCCTTCCGTCTGAATGGTCCGCTGTTTTTTGGCTCCACCGGGAGGGCATTGAAAGCACTGACCAGAACCGACACCAGGGTGCTGCTGCTGGATATGGCAGAGGTTTCACAGCTGGATATGAGCGCTATTGTCCAGATGGAAACATTGCTCAGGGAGCTGAAATGCACCGGCGTCACCCTGATTATCAATTGCCTGAAACCCCGGATGATGGAAAAGCTGCACCGTGTCGGGCTGAATCACCAGGACAACCCGGTTTTCTTCTCCCAGTCCATGGATGAGGCCGTAGCCCAGGCAACAAAACTTGCCAGGAGCCAGGGTGGGTCAACCACCCTGACCTTCTGAAACGGGGTCGTGACTATTGATGCCAGCCCTGAATGGGCTGGTTCGTTAATGGCTACTCATTAGATGGCTCGAACCCTTTTATCTTCCAGATTCTTACGGGTTCGGCACTGCCATAACTCACCGCCAGCTCGCCATTGACACTGAATGCCATTGATACTTTGCCCCGTTTCTTCAGTGTGACCGGTTGATCAAAACTCACGGTCAAAGGGTCATATTGTTTGCTGCCATCGTCAAATCGCCACATTTTGATCTCGCCATAAACCGTTGCTACAGCCAGCAACCCCTGAGGCCCAACCGCAATGGATGACACCGGATCAGATCGCTGTGATCCAACTGCAATGGCAGACGTTGTATCAGATATTAGCGGCCACATATCTGAGGGAATAGGTTCCCCCTCCTCGTCCCAGGCTCCATCATCATCAGTCAACGGGTAAAAAGTGATGGCATAGGTATCCGATGAGCCCTGTTCAGATAATAATCTGGAGACAGTGATAATATTATTTTCACCGTCAAAGATAGCCTTTTCTATTTTGTAATTTTCATTTTGGGAGATGATAGCCCGCTTACCCTTATTACCCCTTATATTAACGTCGTAAACGAGAATCTGATTCTGATCATAGGAAAATGCAAATCTTCCATTCTGTGAGAGCTGCACTCCAAGAATATTACTCATATGTTTAATATTCCTGATAACACGATGTTCCGGCTCATCCTCATTGGTGCTCAGTTCAATCAGCCTTCCCTTGCTTCCATTAGTCATGACCAGAATCGACGGTTTTGATTTCGTCACCTCTATGCGCTCACCGGGTTCAGAGGAGGTAAAGACGTCCTCACAAACAAACCCTACATCACTGAGATCCATACATTTTAATACTCCACGCATAGAAGTCAGAAAAATTGCTTCACGGCCTATGCAATAGTCACTGAACCCCCAGTATTTCTGATCGCCTCTGGCAAGAAGTGTGGTCAGACTGGCTAGAGCATTCGCTAGCTTGGTGGAGTCAACACCCTCTCCAAAAAACCAGCTGTAGTCACCATCAATAGCAAACGTGGTTTTTATATACAAAACAAATTGATCAGACAGGTTATTGTAGGCATTTTTCAAATTGAAAAAAGTTTCATCCCATTGCATTGCTGATTCACGTTCTTGAGAGTTGAGTTCCTCCAGGTAAGGGTTAACAATAATTCTATCCACATCAATGGTCCAGCCAGCCCATCTCGAATATTCAAAAGGGCAGACAAAAGGGAATTTCTTATTTCTGGAAAGACTGCTAACCGCCAGCACCTCTCCACTCTTTTGAAACTCTACCTTTTCTCCATGCATCGTTTGAATACGAACCCGTTCAAACTCAATATCAGCAGCACAAACAGGATAAGCTTTGGAATAACTGAACAACAAAACAATCAATACTAAACAAAACCGTTTTATAGCGACTTCATGAGATATGCGGGACAACCCCAAAATAAAAAAAGAGTACACACCAAACCCTCTATCAGAAGCAATCAACTTCAGAAATTATTATTCCAGCTATTCGAGGGTTAAAAAAAAACAAAGTTCAATAAACTCAAGATAAAAAACAACACCCACTCAATAAAAAGTACTATGGTTTAACTTTCTTTGATCGAGTGGGCTTTAAAACAGGTTTTAACAATTGTCCATGCTCCATTTACCCGTCGATACTCATCGTTATAAAACCCACCCAGCTGGCGGGTCGCACCGTTTTCTCCGTTGATATTGAAATAAAACAGAGCCCATCGGCCAGTGGCGGTATCTCCCGTTACCTGGATCTCTGGATTTGAACCATGGTGCAAATCTATCACCGACTCCCTGCAGGCCATTTTCTCATAAAGTGAGACAAACGAATCTCTGTTCCTGAACACGCCAACAGGGCCGTAGTCAATCAGAATCTCGCCTTCGGCAAAGCATTGACGTATGGTCTCCACCTCCTTGAGATCACAAGCGTTAAGATAGCGATGCTTAAGCTCCCGGATCTCTTCCAGGGCCTCCAGTCTGGCGAAGCGTTGTTCAAGGCTCACGCCAGCACCTCCAGGTTATCTTCACTCCAGTAGGCTTTCATGGAAGTAATCCTGCCCTGCTCATTAAACTGCATGACATCAATCACCGTAATCACACAGGGTGTTCCCTGAAACGAGACTTTCACCTGAAAAGGCACCGCCCCCTCACCACTGACCGTTGTACGAACGTCTCCAGTCTGCTCTGCAGACACCTCACTGTTCCCCAGGCCATTGCGATAAAAGGCAGAAATCGCTTCAATGCCCTGCAGCCGCTCGGAACCTACGGGGTCTTCCACCACAGCATCGTCGGCATAGAGTGCCAGAATCCCATCGATATCCTTCTGGTTAACCAACTGGATATACAGCTCCATCTTTTCCCGAATCAGACTGGTTGAGACCATTATTGTTATCTTCCAGGTTGTTCACTCCCATGGCAGACCATGGGAGAAAAAGGAGAGAGGCCAGTTCAGACCACTTCAAACAGACCAGCGGCACCCATGCCTCCACCGATACACATGGTCACCACCACATAGCGGACACCCCGGCGTTTGCCTTCAAGAAGGGCATGACCCACCATACGCGCGCCGGACATACCAAAAGGATGCCCAATGGCAATGGCGCCCCCATTGACGTTCAACTGCTCATTGGGAATACCCAGCTGATCCCGGCAGTAAATCACCTGGCAGGCAAAGGCTTCATTCAGCTCCCACAGACCAATATCATCCATTTTCAGTCCGTTGCGCTTCAGCAATTTTGGTACGGCATAGACCGGGCCAATGCCCATTTCGTCAGAAGCGCACCCGGCTACTGCCAGCCCACGATAGATACCCAGGGGCTCCAGCCCCTTCTGCTCCGCCAGCTTTCCACTCATCAAGACCGAAGCAGAAGCACCATCAGACAACTGGGAGGCATTACCGGCGGTGATAAACTGCCCCTCAGACACCCACTGCCCCTCTTTCCAGACTGGCTGAAGGCCTGCGAGATTTTCCAGAGTGGTGCCAGGCCGATTGCACTCATCCTGGCTCAGCGTTACCTGCTCATAGCTCACCTCTTTGGTCTCTTTATTGAAGAGGCTTTTGGTGGTGGTCATGGGCACAATTTCATCGGAAAACCGTCCTTGCTCCTGGGCTCTGGCGGTTCTCAGCTGACTCTGCAGACTGTATTCATCCTGGGCCTCACGGCTGATCCCGTAACGGGAAGAGACGATTTCCGCCGTTTCAATCATCTGGATATAAGCAGCCGGGTCCAGCTCCATCACGGCCCTGGACAGGTTCCGGTAGGTATTCTTGTGCTTGTTCTGAACCAGGGAGATGGATTCGAGGCCACCGGCCACAGCAATATCCAGTTCATCGCACATGATGCTTTTCGCCGCCGTGGCAATGGTCATCAACCCGGAGGAACACTGTCGTTCCATGGTCATTCCGGAAACCGTTTCCGGCAGACCTCCGGCAATGCCACATAGACGACCAAGGTTGTAGGACTGAGTACCCTGCTGGGCTGCAGCCCCTATCAGAACATCATCCACTTCACCGGCTTCTATGCCTGCCCGTTTGACCGCCTCGCGAACCACATGGCCGCCCATGGCGGGCGCTTCCGTATCATTGAAAGCGCCCCGGAAAGCCTTGCCTATGGCGGTTCGGGCGGTGGATACAATCACTGCATCTTTCATTATTCGATTCCTTGTTTTCTGGCAGCGGTCAAACCGGGTAATACCGGGAGATAGTATCAACGACACAGGCCGGGCGATCCTCGCCCTCAATTTCTACGGTCACCCGCACCGTTGACTGAACACCGCCTTTCACGGTTTCAACCTTGACCAACTCACCCACACCACGGATTCGTGCCCCCACTTTTACCGAGTTGGGAAAGCGCACCTTGTCCGTACCGTAATTGACTCCCATGCTGACGCCCTGAACATCCATTATTTCCGGAAGAAACAGGCTGACCAGAGACAGGGTCAGATAGCCATGGGCAATACAGGCACCAAAAGGTCCCTCTTTTGCCCGCACCGGGTCCACATGAATCCACTGATGGTCACCGGTGGCCTCGGCAAAAAGATTGATCCGTTCCTGATCCACCGTCAGCCACTGGCTTTCCCCCAGTACGGTGCCCACTTTCTCTTTCAGTTCATGGGGGGTTCTGAATATTGCTGTCATCCTTATGCCCTCTGGCTGCTGGCTGAAATCACTTCCCCGGTCATATAGGAGCTGTAGTCGCTGGCCAGGAACATCATGATGTTGGCAATCTCCCAAACCTCCGCTGCACGGCCGAACGCCTCTTTGGAGGCCAGCTGCTGAAGCAGCTCCTCCGGCGCTGATTTTCTCAGGAAGTCATGGAGAGCAATGCTGGGGCTTACGGCATTGATCCGGATGCCATGATCTGCCGCTTCAAGAGCGGAGCACCGGGTCAAGGCCATGACTCCGGCTTTTGCCGCAGCATAGTGAGCCTGCTCTTTCTGGGCGCGCCAGCCCAGCACTGAGGCATTGTTGACAATGGCCCCGGATTTCCGGGCCATCATTTTGGGCAGAATGGCCCGCGTCACTCGCATGGTCCCCGTCAGGGTCACATCAAGCACCCGCTGCCATTCAGCGTCTTCCATTTCCACCAGCAGCTTCGACCCGCCCAGCCCGGCATTATTGATCAGCACATCAACTCCACCCAGCTGCTCCTCGGCAGCGGCCACCAGCGCCTGCACCTGACCTTCATCCGTGACATTGCAAACTTGGGTATAAATGGCTTCCAGACCACTTTCCGCTTTGATTTTCTCAGCTGCTTCCGTCAGTCGGCCCTGATGAATATCGCTGATCATCAGGGCACGGCAGCCCTCTTCCGCGGCCCGAAGTGCTGCCGAATAACCAATCCCGGCACCGGCTGCTGCGGTAATCAGCACCGACTTGCCTGACAGCAGGTTATGCCCCTGCACATATTCCGGGTTCAACATCGCTCTTCTCCCGTTCATTTTTATTGTGTTTAAAAAGAGGCTGTTCTGGCCTGTTACTGGCGGGTGACTCTGGGCTCCTTTGGCATCTCCAGAGCCCGCTCGGCAATGATGTTTCGCTGAATTTCATTGCTACCACCGTAAATGGTGTCAGAGCGGGTAAACAGATACATGGATTGCAGTCGCCCCAGTTCGTAAGGGGCTTCAGCCACCAGCTCCGACTCCGGTCCCAGCACATCCATGGCCAGCTTGCCCAGATTGGCGTGCCAGGTGGCCCAGTGCAGCTTGTAGATCATGGCCTCTTTCTGAAGGGAACCGTCCTGGGGCCCGGACAACATTCGCAGGGCGTTGTATCGCATGATCCGCAGCCCCATCCAGGCATCAGCAATGCGCTGTCGGATCGCTGGATCTTCAGCGGCTCCGTTTGCCCGGGCAATGCGGATAATCTCATCCATCTCGTTCTGGAACAGCATCTGCTGCCCCAGGGTAGAAACACCCCGCTCAAAGCCCAGCAACGCCATGGCGATTTTCCAGCCATCACCAGGCTTACCGACAATGTTGTCAGCGTCCGTCACTGTACCGTCAAAAAAGACCTCGTTGAATTCCGACGTCCCCGTCAGCTGTTCAATAGGACGTACTTCAATACCTGGCTGATCCATAGGCACCAGCAAAAACGACAACCCTTTATGACCCTGGCTGCCAGGCTCGGTACGGGCGATGACAAAACACCAGTCCGATTCGTGGGCCAGGGAGGTCCAGACTTTCTGGCCACTGATCTCCCACTGGTTCGTGGCCTTATTGAAGGTGGCTTTGGTTTTAACATTGGCCAGGTCCGAACCGGCACTGGGCTCTGAATACCCCTGGCACCAGTATTCGGTACCCTTGACGATTCCGGGCAGGAACCGCTTTTTCTGCTCTTCTGTACCAAAAGCAATGAGGGTAGGACCCGCCAGTCCTTCCCCAATGTGCCCCATATGACCAGGGCCGCCAGCACGAGCATACTCTTCGTTAAAAATCACCTGCTGGTTAATGGACAACCCGCGGCCGCCGTACTCCTCCGGCCAGCCCACGCACAACCAGCCCGCCCGGGCCATATGCTGTTCCCACTGTTTGCGCTCTTCCGGGAACATATGTTCATCCCCGGGCCCTCCCCGGTAACGCAGTTGTTCAAATTCACCGGTCAGGTTTTCTTCCAGCCAGGAAGCAATCTCCTGACGGAACTGTTCATCTTCAGGACTGAAACTGATTTTCATACCGGCTCTCCCTGAACAGACTGGCCTTGAATAGACGTTCCCTCAACATCGTCCAGCAGTTGCCGGGCGATTTTCTCCCGGTGCTGGCCGGCATCTCCCAGGAAGGTTTCCAAAGACTTGGCGCGCTTGAAATAAAGGTGAGGGTCATATTCCCAGGTAAACCCGACCCCACCATGGAGTTGAATGGATTCTGCCGCACAGTGAAAAAAGGCATCGGAACAATAGGCTTTGGCCAGTGATGAAGCTTCCGGCAGCTGGTCGGCAATGGTATCCACTGGCGGCTCTTCATTCAGAGCACCATTCTCTGCACCATTCACCAGTGATTTGAGCACTTCATCGGCCACACAGGCGGCGTAATAGACGGCGGATTTCGCACACTCCACCTGCAGCATCATATCGGCGGCCCGGTGCTTGATGGCCTGGAAGCTGGCAATGCTCCGGCCAAACTGTACCCGCTCGCGGGTGTAATCAATGGTCAGATCCATTACCTGACGGGCACCTCCAGCCTGCTCTGCCGCCACGGCAATGCTGGCCAGTTGCAGAATCTTTTCAAGGGCAGCCCAGTCGCTGCCACGGCCCGACCCAAGACGGGCATCTGCTGGCACAAACACATTCTCCAGCTGAATCTCTGCCTGTTTGCGGGTCTGATCCATAGTGGCTGTCCACTGGCGAGAGACACCCTCAGTCTGGGCGGGCAGGGCAAACAGTCGAATCCCCTCTTGCCCCAGGCTTCCTTCTTCCCGTGCGGCCAGAATCAGCAAACCGGCGGTATGGCCATCGGGCACATATTTCCAGGTGCCGGAAAGTACATACCCTTCGCCTTCCACCCTGGCGGTTGCCTGGACACTGTCAGCGTTCCATTGTCGGTTGTCTCCATGACGGGGGCTGGAAAGAACCCCCAGGGTGGCGGTGAGCTGGCCTTCAGCGACCCTGGTGAGCCACTTCTGTTTCTGTTCATCATTACCAGCCACCAGCAGGGCATTGACCCCCAGGGCAACGGTGGAAAAAAACGGAGAACAGAGCAGTCGCCGCCCCATTTCCTCAAACAGAATGGCCAGTTCCACATAGCCCAGCCCCAGGCCGCCATACTCCTCAGGGATACTCAAAGCCTGCCAGTACATCTCCTGGCATATGGACTCCCACAGCCCGGCATCAAAACCCTGCTCAGTGGCCATCGCCGCGCGAACCGCCTCCGATGTCGAAACGTCCTGTAGAAAGCTGTCGGCGGACTCCCGAATCATCTCCTGCTCATCGGTAAAAGCGAACTCCATAGCCAGCGCCTCTTATTATTCTCATGGCTGCATACTCTCCCCTGAAATACCCCCGGGGTAATCGTTCGAATGGACGATATGGCTGACCTCATACCCAATGAAAAGCCGCTAAACTGAAACGCTTTCCAAACCCAAAGAGGGCAAACCCTTGAATTTGAAAAAGCGCTCCCTCATGGCGCTGTCTATCCCGGTACTTCTGTTGTTCGGGAAAGTCCACGCTCAAAACCATAATAATCAAGACGTCATTGCCAGATTGGAAAATCAGCTGGTGATCGTTCACTTTCAGGAGGGCGATCAACAATCGAAAAGAAAATACCCTTATTGTCCGGGCATTCTGACCGCAGAAAACAAAGTATTGACCGCGGCTGAATGTGCCTATGAGTCCTATCAGAGAATTGAGGTCTATCGAAATCTGCAGGACTTTAACGACCAGAAATCCGGGATCGAAGCCAGGTCTTATGTGAAACAGGCCACTCCTGAAGGAAAGGCCGTTGTAATAGAACTGATGGAGCCCATTGATGATAAACCACTCGCCACAATAGCACTTCCGAAAGATGCTCCTTATGAAGAACACTACGCTGTGTTTTTATATGGATACCCTGATGGCAGATTTCAAATTGAATGTAACGTAATTCATAAAGCACCCAAAGTTCAAATTTGTCATACCAAAGAATGGCTAAAGCCAGATTTTACATTCTTGTATAGTACCCTGAGCCTTATAGCTATCAGTAAAAACAGGAAAGACTCTATTATAATGTTGGAAAAAGAGCATTTTATTAGTAAAAAGGAAAACGCACTTGGAGCCATTTTATTTAATACAGAATATCAAGCCGTTGGAATCAGTCTCAGGAAAAGCGCACGGGCATCCATACGGACTATATTAGATGAGTTGTTTAGCCCATACCCAGGATTTCTTTTTTATTTATACCCCCCTTCTTGTGAGACGTCACCTTACGCATATTCGGTCTACCAAGCAGAAATTGACAAAAGACAAGCATTTGAGCGTTTAGAGTTTAACATGCTCTATCCGGCTCCCCCCCCTCCAAAACAGTAAAATCGTTATTGACTTCTGCACTCGACGGCATAAATCCGGCAAATATAGAAAAACCCCACTCAGTTCAACACAACACACCCGCCTGCTTCCGCAACTCATATTTAAGCACTTTTCCGGACGCATTCACCGGCAGGCTGTCAACAAAGGCCACACGACGGGGTACCTTGTAATTGGCCATTTCCTGACGACACCAGCCGATGATTTCCGACTCGGTGGGTGAATGCCCAGACGCGGGAATAATATACGCCATGGCCACTTCGCCCATCCGCGAATCCGGCACCCCCACCACCGACACCTGGGCAATGGCCTCATGATGACTCATCCGGTTTTCAATCTCGGCCGGATAAACATTAAAGCCACCGGTAATGAACATATCTTTCATCCGGTCGGTGATTTTCAGATAGCCCTGCCCGTCCATCACACCAACGTCACCGGTGTGGAGCCAGCCTTCGGAATCAATGGTCTCTTCCGTCGCCCGGGGATTATTAAAGTAACCCTGCATCAAGTTATAACCCCGGATCACCACCTCGCCTGGAGAACCGGCAGGCACCTCACGCCCCTGCTCATCCACACAGCGAACCTCAATGCCCGGCATGGCACGACCTGAGGTGTTGGCAATCAACTCAGGATCATCGCCCTCACGGCAGATAGTGGCAACACCACAGACTTCCGTGAGGCCATAAGCCGTAAGAATGGTGTCAAAGCCAAGCCGGTCCCGCATCTGGTGGATCATGGAAACCGGTATGGCCGCAGCTCCTGTCACCGCCACCCGGAGAGAACGAATGTCAAACCGCTCAAGATCCGGGTGCGCCAGAATGGACTGATAAAGGGTTGGAGGTCCGGGCAGAACCGATATTTGTTTCTCAGACACCTTCTGCAGGATGGTCGGTACGTCAAACACCTGAAGTGGCAGAATCGTGCAGCCCCGCATTAATGCCGCCAGCCATCCGGCCTTGTACCCGAAAGAGTGAAAGAATGGATTGATGATCAGATAGCGATCCCCCTCCCGAAGACCAGCGACTCCGCTCCAGCCTTCAAACACCCTCAGATTCTGGCCATGGCAGGTGACAACGCCCTTGGGTTTACCGGTGGTTCCAGAGGTAAACAGAAGGTCGGACATGGTATCCGCCCCCACCCCGGCCTGACGCCTGCGCACTTCTTCCTGAGATATACCGGAGGATCGATCAAGAAAGTCATCCCAACAAAGACTGTCGGCGGTTCCCTCGCCCCGAAAGGTCACAATGGTTTCCAGCTCCGGAAGGTCTTCCCCCTCCAGCATGGCCGGGTAATCACAATCCAGAAACTGCGAAATGCAAAACAGCACACGGGCACCGCTGGCCTTCAGAATATAAGCGGCTTCCGCCCCTTTCATTCGGGTATTCAGCGGTACCAGGGCCGCTCCAACCGTCTGCAGGGCTATGGCCGCCACGATCCATTCGCTGATGTTCGGCGCCCAGATGGCCACACGGTCACCGGGCTCCACCCCCAGGCTGACCAGGGACGCCGCCGCTTGCAGGCGCTGCCGGTTCAGGGCTTTATAGCTCAGTAGGGATTCACCCTCTTCCACGGCCACCCGCTCGCCAAAAGCTTCCGCCGCGGCATCCATCAGGTCAGGAATAGTATTCAGGGCTTGCAGATCAATCATGGCGGACCTCTTTTTCCAGCCTCTTCTTTTGGTAATCAATCCGGAAACTTGATACGGACATCATTGCTCAATGGACGACACTGACAGGCCAGGGTCCAGCCCTCCTCCAGTTCTGCTTCAGACAGCACTTCGTTGAGCCCCAGATGGGTTTCACCGGACTCTACAGAGCACATACAGGCACCACACATTCCCTCTTCGCAGGAAGCCGGGGCGTCCAGGCCTGATTTCTGCATGGACTGCAGCAGAGTATCCCCTTTCTCACTGGCTACTTCATGGGTTTCCCCATCCAGCTCCACCAGAAACGCTGTGGCAACAGACCCTTCTGTCGCCGCCCTGGCTTCTTCGGCGGCGGCTTCTGCCTGGTCAGAGTCCGGAGGCGAAACAAAACGTTCGGTATGAATCCGCTCCCCGGGCTCTCCCAGAGAGAGCAGAGCCGATTCCACCGTATCCATGAAGGGTCCCGGTCCGCAGATAAAATATTCACCCTGTTCATAACCCGCCACCAGCTGCCGGACCATGGGCTGGGTCAGATAACCGTGAACGGAGTCAAGAATGTGCACCACTTCCAGACGGTCAATAGACTCCCTGGCAATCTCCCGGAGCTCATCCCGGAAAATCACGGAGCGATCATCCCGGTTGGCATAAATCAGCTTGATCTTCCGGTCCGTGGTTTTCAGGGCCGACTTGAGAATGGAAAACACCGGAGTAATCCCTGAGCCACCGCCAAACAGTACGATATCTCCGGGAGGAGTGTTTCCGGTCAGGTGAAACAGTCCGGCGGGTGGCATCACTTCAATCCGGTCCCCGGCCTTCACATCGTCATTGATCCAGTTTGAAATACGGCCACCGTCCACTCTTTTGATGGTGACTTTATGCTCCAGGTCCACATGGGGAGAACTGGCCAGAGAGTAACAGCGGGTCAGCTGTTTGCCCTCATAGGGGACTTTCAGGGTGAGAAACTGACCGGGCAGGTATTCAAATTGCTCCTGCACCGCTTCCGGAATGTGGAAGACTACCGACTTACTGTCGTGGGTTTCCTCAATAACATCCGCCACTTCCAGAGGGTGATAGCGCTGCTTTGGCGCACTCTCATCCTGAGTGGCCTCTTGGGCGGCCTCTTTGATTTCAGTACTACTCATCATCACTCTACTCCCACTGCAGTTTCCCGCTCTGCTTTGTCCTCTGACGCAACCCCGGCTATGGGTTCTTCCCGTTCAGCCGGACTCTGTTCAGATATATCCCTAGCAACAAAAGAGCCCGCACGTCGGCCGGAAAAAACACAGTCCGCCAGAGAGAGTCCACTGACGTATAAATGAGAGGCGACACCCACCGCATTTCTTCCGGCAGAAAACAGTCCAGGTACAGGTTTCCCCTGGGTATTCAGCACCTGCCCGGTTTCCTCATTCACCCGAAGCCCCCCCAGGGTGATCATTGCACAGGGGAACTGTGGGTTATCGAAGGAAACATCAATGGCGTACCAGGGCCCCTGGTCAAGGGGGGCAAGAAAGTCTTTCGACTTGCCCAGACGATCCTCAGCCAGCCCTCTGGCGGCTTCGGTGTATTCCTTCACGGTTTTTTCCAGGGCAGCGACGGGGGCACCTATTTTTTCTGCCAGCGCCGCGATGGTCTTTGCCTTTTTACAGTTGAACAGCATGCCTATCCAGGCAGGGCCTGACTGGAAAAACCAGATTTTACCGGGCAGTATCTGGCCAAGGGCTTCTTTATACAGCGCTTTATCAAGAATCAGCATGGCCTTGCCCTGCTGATGTTCCACCATTTCGTAACCCAGTTTGGCCCCATACACCTCTTCATTGCAGTAACGCTCCCCCTGAGGGTTCACCACAATGCCTTTTGCCCAGGCCAGGGGCGGGTTAATAAACCGCCAGGCACTGAGCCTGTCCATACGGTCTATGGCACCCCCAACGCCTCTGCCCAGTTGAATCCCGCTGCCATCGCAGCCACTGGTGCCAAGGGAAAAGCCTTTACGGTACTTGGGGCCGTAATGCCCGACCATTTCCCGATTGAAAATAAACCCGCCACCGGTCAGCACAACCCCTTTACGGGCACGCACCCACTGGGTTTTACCCTCTTTTTCTTCAAGGGCCCGAATCCGGTCACGCACTTTGAAAGCCGTATCCGGTGAATAGTTATGAATGGCAGCCGCCAGCCATGCCAGTCTTTTGTGTTTGCGGGCCGCAGCTGAGCCCGGCACCAGCCGACGCACTTCCACGCCCAGAACCGCTCCCGACTCATCACACACCAGTCGGCGCACTTCAGTTTGCACCTGCAACTCAACCCCTTTCTCAAGGGCTGAGGATTTCAGGGGCGCAAACAGAGCCGCACCGGACAGCCCCGGACCCTTGACCCGATGACCTCTTGGTGCCGGTTTTGCTTTTTCTGCATAGCGGCCAACGGCCTCATTGCCGGAATAATAGAGATAGTATTGATCCGTGGGGTAAGAGGTTTTCACCGGCGGCACCTTACCGGAAAACTCAACACCGTGGCTTTGCAGCCAGCGCAGGTTAGCCACACTCTGGTCACAGAATCGCCGGAGTGTTTCTTCTTTCACGGCATCGCCGGTTTCCTGACTGAGATAGCGGAACATCTCCTCCGGCGTATCTTCAAACCCCTCCTCCTTCTGGAACTCCGTCCCGCCACCGGTATACACGACCCCTCCACTTCTGGCCGTAGCCCCACCGCCGAAGAAGCGGTCAACCGCCAGCACCGATGCCTGCTGATAACGGGCTTCCAGAGCGGCAACAACGCCTGCCCCACCAAAACCAACCACCACAACATCCCGCTCATCACTCCAGTTAACCTCATCGGCACCGGACACCTTCAATGAATCACGGACAAAATGACTATCATTGGACGGATGCTTCATAGTTAATCTCTGATTATTATTCTTGAGTTGCCAACTTATCGGGGCATGTTACCGGGGAGGTTAACAGAAAGAATCACACCTCTACAGCATCAGCCGACGTCGTGTATTTGCCATCCACATAAATCAACGGATTGACCTCTTCACTGTTCTGAATCTCCCGGATCCGTCCGATAAAAATCGTGTGAGTGCCGTAGCTGTATTTGCCATCCTGCTGACACACGAGCACCGACTGAGCGTCGGCCAGATAGGGAAGCCCCTCCGGTGTAGCCTGCCAGTTACCTGTTTTGAAGCGCTCCTCCCCATGGGCCTTGCCCCCACACATCACAGATACTTCCTCCTGGTCCCGACTGAGGATATTCACACAGAAATCTCCCCCCTCCTCCAACAGGGCATGCATGGCGGTAGACTGGTTCACACAGACCAGCAGGGAGGGAGGCTCAACACTGAGAGAAGTGACCGCGGTGGCTGCCATGGCATGACGCTGTTCGCTCTTTCCGTCAGAACTGCTCGATGATATAACGGTGACAGAGCTGGCCAGCCGGCGCATGGATTGCAGCATCTGTTCCTTCAGCTTCTGGGTATTATTCATGGTCCGCTCCTGGAACTTTTTTATTTTTAACCCGGCATTAGCGAAAGCCGGTTTTCTTTACGCCACAGGCATTTGCTGATGTTCGATAGGATCGGTATGAATTGTGCGTTTGCCCCTGAACCGCTTCATCGTCCAAGGGGACTAACCTGCATATTGCATAATGACCAGGGGGCAAGGACAGCGTCTTTATTTTCAACAGGTTATATAAATATCAATGGGTTATAAATGCACATCCGTACAGTCATTAGTGGTTATGGGTGGCTCTAAGCGGCTTTTTTCGACACCTGGAGGCCACTTAAACGACGGATAGCGGGCAATTTTGAGGGGGTTACAATGGAGGGAACCGGGAGGAAAGGAGATGGCATGGCGGTGGCCGCCATGCCAGTTTGGAGGGGGGTTATCGGACGGCTGTTTTTGGGATTTTTCCTTCAGACCAGAGTTTTTCGAACTCTTGTTTTGCTTCTTTTCGAAGGTTGACGCATTCAACCATATTATTGTTTGCTCGATGACCTTCGCATTGCCAGGGTGTACGGTACCAACGGTCAAAGGCAACGGACTTTTCATACTCAAGCTGTCGCTGGCGTTCTCGCTCCTGCGTGATCTTTCGGTGTTCTGCAGCAATTCGAGCCGCTTCAGCCCTTTGTCTGGCAGCCTTAGACTCAGCCGCTAACTCTTCCTGTCGCTGTTTTTCGAGAGCTTGTTGTCTCTGGGCTTCCAATCGCTGCTGTTGTTGATCTCTCACCTGCTGAGCATTGGATATCATAGACTCGCCCATGGAGGTAATGACGGAGGTGACCAATTGATATCCTGTCCAGAACACCATTACAAGCAGAACCAATACCATCAGCTTTTTTTGGGCAGCCTGCTCTTTTTTTGCATTTTTTCTGTTGGATCGCTCTTTGTGGGGAGTAGAGCGCTGATCGGCCTGCCCATACTCGGTTTTTCTTTTATCAGAGGGCCCACCCAGTGAGTCCCAGCTGAACGTATTGGCACTTTCCTGCCCAAGCTCCTTTTTGAAAAGTTTATGTTTACACCTCGGATAATTCTGGCAGCCCCAGAATTTTGTACTTCTATTTTTGCCTTTGGTGGTGGTCCGTATCACCATTTTGATATCACAGTTTGGGCAGGTAGGTGTTTTATAGTCTCCGGCCAGTGCCGCTTCTGCCAACGTCTTCTGCTGCTCCTCCGGTAGTTGAGCAATCCGGTCAAGTAACTCCTTACCTGAAATCAACTGAAGCCTCTTCCCCTTGGCAAAAGCTTTTGCATCTTCAGTAAATTCATTGGTGGTCATGAAAAAACCAGCAGGGATAGAATCCGCGGCCATCACTCCATAAAGCTCCCTGACCGCTTGAACACCTACCTTTTTTTGTGACCAGGCTTTGCACTGCACATACAGCTTGATCGTTTTTCCCTTGCTGTTTGTGTGATACAAGAGAACATCAACACCACCATCGGCACCAACATCCGTCAACCTGGCTTTAAAGCCTTTAGCCTGGAAATAATCTCGACATAGAATTTCATAACGCTTCCAGTCCATCTCATGAAGGATTTTTATCGAAAGCTTTTCATTATCATAATCCCTGATGGAATTGTTACTCACTACTTCTCCTTCATTATTTTTAACACTCTTCTTCTGATTCACAAACTACGAAAATATTTATTTTATTCAGTGAAGGTTAGGCCTTAGCTTAATGCAGCACTTTATTATGTGGTGCAAGATTCAAGACCTTGCACCATTTCCCAATACGGCTCTGGTAAAAACTACCCCGCGTTTTATTCGGAGGCCAGTTTTTATCGCTCAGCGGGAGTCATTGTGTCTAGGCGCGTTCACCTTTTATTAGAATCATATACTTCTTCAAACTTAACACCTGTGTATTCGTGTGCTGCAATTGCACAGAAAAAATTATTCAAAACATCAGCATCACTATCTCTGATATCAGCACAAAAGATATGTGTATAATTATCATTTGGTATTTTAAATAAGTTTGAACTAGCAATAGCTTCTTCCTTAAATGAATATTTTGTAAGGTGCATTTTGATAACACCATTATTTATTTTATATTCAGAGTGTTCATCATCAATAGCGTCTAATTTATTTGTGACATTTAAACAATACCAAAGATCATCACCAACATAAAATGGAAGCAGTTCACCGCAACTTTCTAAAAGTTCTGAAAGTTGTGTAGCCACCTCTTTCTTAAATGCAAAGGTTGACATACCAATATAAGCAATATTAGGAGTTTCTTTATCACTATCTTTAGAAAAATACGCATTAAAAGTATTAGGCAACTTTCCTAGTAACTCTTCACCATTAAATTCCCAACTATCAGAGTCATAAACTTCATCTTCAGGAAACATAAGCCGAAAATCTGTATCAGGAACTACTTTATAAATTTTCATGTTAATACTCCAGAGTACCATCCTGTAAGCTTTGGGCTATAAGTCTTAGCGTCGCTCTACACTCTTGCTCGGTAGTAGCTTGCCTTAACATTGCAGTTATATTGACATAATATTCATCGGTGTGCAGCTCTGCGTGGTTAACTGCATTTTTCATCTCAGGGTGAGGAATGTACCTTGAATCTCTCGGTAAAAATACGCCATTATCTGGATCATCAATACGAACTTTCCACTTTGCTAAAATTCTTCTAGCTGCTCTTGCTTCTGCATGAATACCACTTACAATCGCGTGTGCAGCTGTATTAGGGGGACGTTTTATCCCCGTATACTTTAGGTGTCTTCCAAGTCTAGAGCTTTTATGTGGCTCACATAGAAAATCATGTTTTCTCATGTGTAAAGCACCTGACTGATACTTTGATAAAAGAGCCAGCCCCTGTTTTGCACTTTTAGTCATTATTTCAGTATATATTTTATTTGCAAGTCTCTGAATTTCACGTTCAGATAATCTTTTCTTTTCTCGTCTTACTGTCTCCTTAACTAATTTATCGATATGAGTTTCAGAAATTGAAGAAACTTGATAATAACCAACCTGATTTTGTGTTTGACGAATAACTTCAGATAGTCCCTTTAGCAACTCATGAGGTTGAATCTCTATTACTTCTTTTTCACTCATACTAACTTCCTTTATGATAATTTTTATTGCTAGTTTAATTATTATGCATGCGCCTAACAGCTATTAGATCTCAACTGAGTAATATTGGATATAAAATAAAAAGAAAAAAGAAGAAGAATAAAATAAAAAGGACACCCATTTTATATAAAACAGTTAATGGTATAAGCAGAATTTTTATTTAAATCAAAAAAGAGAGAGCAAGGGTGGTTGATTTAAATTATTTCATCGACTTAAAACATCTATCAAGAGAGTTTCAATACTATGAAGTTATCGGAGTGCAGTCGTATTTTTTTGATCTAGCCCCGATTATTATCTACAAGGATAAAGGCAAACACTTACAGAAATACCATGAACCCATCGTTTACCAGAACTTTCTGCATAAGCTTTAAGGGCTGCCAGTTTGCCAACCGCGCGGCGAAAACGATTGTTCCAACACATGGTTTTCACCCATTCATCTGGGGCAATTCCCAAACGATCCAGGATGGCCGGAATATCTCCGTCAATACGGCCACGTTTTTCCTTGCGAATAATCCGACCTGCCCAATCCACCAGTTCAAAATAACTACCAAGGGTGTAGGGGAGCGCCTTATTCGGATTTTGCCCAGGAGCTTTCAACGGCTTCAGGTGGCCAGGCTGTTTTTGGCTCGTTCCGCGCGTATAAGACTGGGCTCTGTCTTTTATAGAGGTGTGTTTCGAAGCTTCCGGCGTTTTTGCCATTTTTGCTCGAATCGGGTTTAAATCCACATAGGCCATACAGGTCAATAACGCAGCTTCATCCAGCAGTGCCTGACTTTTGTAGCGGCCTTCCCACAAATTTTTCAGGAAAAAATTTGAACAGCTTTAGCTGGCCCGAAGGGTAAAAACCAGGGATGGTTTTTATAAAATCGGCCTTTACATCCGTCTTCCTTATTGGCCTCTCTGGCCAGGTGTTCATTTACGCAGCGCATAAACTAGCTGATATCCATCAAACGTTTGCGGTACTCTTCGGCATACTCATCTACTCGATGTAGCTCTGACTTATCCAGAGAGCCTCCTGCCAGAAATCGTTGCACCAGTGGAGCCCCGTTAAATAGCATTGCCCAACGATTCAGGACTTCCTCTGTGCTCCACCCTTCAGCTTGCTCCCGGTTGATATGCAATACCACATGGTAGTGGTTGGACATAACAGCATAAGCACAGATTTCCAGAGAAAAAATACCAGACAGCTCTTTCAAGCGATCAGCGACCCATTGTCGCCGGTGCTCATAACTCTTACCTGAAAAAGCATCCTTGCCACAAAGAAAAGCTCTTCGTACACAGCGTGCCATGCAGTGATAGTAGGACGTGCAAGAAGGATCGATCAGGTTTTTCCGGGCTGTTGTCATGGTTGCCTGCTCTTTCACAAGACGAAAGTGTTTAAAGCAAGGAAGCTTCGCTGGTTCAGAACAGAAAATAGACGTTATGATCGGTCAGTCAAGTTTTTGGGTGTCCTTTATTTTTTAATTCAGTTTTGTGGTGCTGAATAACTTTAACCATTGAGTTCAGAATTGGTTTAAATGCACTAAAATCAATGGATTTCTTTCGTTCTTTTATTATGTGACTAGCAAAAGCCTCTTTGCTGAGGTCATTTTTTGTATCTCTATCCTTAACAGTATTAAAACATTTGCCATTGAAATGCTTCAGTAACCTAGTTTTATCATCAAAGAAATACTCTATATCTGTTTCTTCACCACTCGGGCCTAGTGGGATATAAACCACATATAAATTACGAGTTATATGTATGAACTCGGATTTCCTAATGTCATCCGGTTTTTTTAAATGAGAAGGTTCTAATGTGATTTTACTTAGATGTTTTTTGTCCTTTAATATGTTGTGAACCTTGGTATCTTTGTCGTTATCCAGAACAATGATTACTGGATTTTTGGGCGTGATACCTTTGTACCTTCTCATATTTTTCTCGTAGGTTTCTATAAAGCCCCGTAAGTAGTCTGTACCACCGTATAACTCTAATAGGAATCTAGTTCGTTTTGAATATTCCACAAAGCGAACTCCTAACTTATAATTTCCATCTTCAATGGAAGCCAATTGCTCGTAGTCAGCTTGCAACTCACTAATTGCTGACTTTAAGTATATATTGTCAGTTTTTCCTTCACATAAAATTGTTGGCTTCTCATTTCCACAAAATAGGCGATAGAACATAAATTGACTGAATGTCTTCTCTCTTCCAGTTAGTAGTATTTTTGTAGCCTGACCAATTTGCTTTGTAGCATATTCTGGTTGCAAAGGCTTTTTTTGTCTTAACCGATTATAATGATCAACTTGATCAATGAAATTCAACTGACCTTCTAATTCGTTAAGATTACCTTTTACTTTTTCACCATCTTTAATGGTTGTAAACTCACCAGTATTAAATAAAGCGTTGCATTTAGCTCTTGCTAAGCGCCAATATTCTTTTTTTGTATTTGGTTTTTTATTTACTATAAGTCCAGTTACGTCCTGTCTTGAGTCTCTGTACTGTATTCTAGTTTTCTTTTTGTTGATTGAGAATCCAGCTCTATCTATCTCTCGGTTAAGTCTTTCACTAGGAATATAATTTCCAGACTCATAACCCATTATCTCTTCAGGAAATTTAGACAATCTTGTGGAGAAAGTTATATCATCTGCATACCGTGTATAAGTGCATTTATACTTCTTTGCTAGACCGGATAATCTGATATCCAAACTATGAGATATCAAGTTTGTAATAACTGGTGAACTCGGGCTTCCTTGAGGTAGCCGGTTATCATAGCAAGCAATTTTCGCTATAACAGTGGCAATGTGCGGATCAATTTTGAAATTATTGTTCTTGATAAAAAAACCACGGACTCGACCAAAATTGAAGCTGCCAAAGAAGTTTTCTAAATCAATATTTAGTACATTTTTTTTGCTAAGGTGCATCATAGCATTTGTAATAATTGATCTATCCCTCGTAAAGCCATGGGATAAAGAAGGTTGCTTGGTCAGGGATGTCTGTATTTTTATTTTTAAAACTTCGGCTGCATAGTCGTTTGTACCGGTTAGGCTTTTTTGTGGCTGTGCTTTCTGAGATTTTGGAAATTTTTCAAAATTAATCTCATCTATACAATCAAGTAGTAGGTCTGATAGTTTCTTTTGTAAGCTTTTCAATTCTTCAGAAGGAGCATCAATAGTTCTTTCCCCCCCTGACTTCTTTTCGATGGTGAACTGATGATACTGATTTTCCGGTTTATTTATATATAAGCAACGAGTTAAGAAAGCGGCATCTACACCTAATAATCGAGCAAACTGAGGTTTTGTCGATATTGTTCTTAAATATTTTAGTTTGGACATCTAGAGTTCAAATTTTTAAAAAGGCCTATGGGCACTCTTACGCACTTATATAACTTACATAACATAATGATATATAACATAAGGGCAATCCAGTCGGATAATTTTTTCACTGCTCGCGAAGCGCGAGCTAAAAATCTGCCCATAAGCCGAAGTTCATGATACTAAAATGGTATAATAAAATCAATGTGTCGCACAAATGCCGCTGAAGCCACTTAACAGCTATTAGAATTCAACCGAGTAATATTGGATATTGACCTCACTTGCCAGATATTACCGGATTTCCTTTCTTATGAACTCACTTGAGATATATCACCCTTTTTACAGAGGGCATATAGCTGGCTGTAATTCATAATAAAATCTATTAATGCCAGGCGGTGCTGCCAATATTTCTTACTTGAGTTATTCGCAAAATTTTATATTTGACCAGAAATACTGACGGTTTTGGTTGCATCAGCAGTCAGCGCAAATAGTACGTCATAAGGTTAGGGCTATCGGGTTCACATTCCCTGTTTGCAGGTACGCTACCGCCCATCCCGGCCATTTCAGGAACCATCAGGCTTTGCGATGTATACGACTAAAGTCATATAGTTTGCGCAGCAGAGAATAATACCATCGTCCAACATTACTTTACACTGACCAGTGTCACTACCTCCTGTGCTTCCAAAGGTCTGTGGCCTGAATTACCCCCCTGCCAAACTCGCTTAGGTAGCACCCCTGCTCAGTTCCAGATGCCTGGCTTATCAATTTTCTACCACCTCCCGCTGTTTCATCCGCTAAACCAGGGCTTCCCGTGTCCTGATTACCGGGCTTTCAGTCCTGCTACCCCACCTCCCTTTGAATTTCTGTAATTTTGAACGATGTCGTGCTTGCTCAAAAAATGCTGTTCACCCGCTCCTGGTGTCCCGATCAAAAACAATTTTTGTGACCCGCTCTGCCATTATTTCTGGTCAAATTACATTCAAAGAAGAGGTGATTATCATGGAAACACCAATAACCAACAGCATGCTATGCCCCCTGATTCACCTGACGAAGAACCAGTTGCAGAGCAAACGCAACGAAATTGCCAACCTTTCCCAGTACACCACCAAGGTGGTCCGCGAGAGCTATAACGATGAAGGAGCAGAGCTGGCCGCCATCAAAAGCTGGCTTGAGGCAGAAATTCAGGAGACAGGAGATAGGCCTTCGTCCTGGAAAAATGGGGTTCCCCTTTTTCTCCTAGCCTCCGGCTATACCGGATGAGTCCTTGCACAGATCCAGCGATTTCGCATCGACCCTCCAGCTGCTTTTGGATGATGTTCTAGATTCTTTTACGCACTTCACATACCCGGCCTGATCCACCTGAACCCCGAGATAGACCCTTGCTGAAAACCCTATTGCGGCAAATAAAATAGGAAGGACGATAAAGCCATAACACAATAGCTTTCCAGTTTTGCTATCCAGGGGTTTACCTGTCGGTTCATTTTTTATCCATCTGTAGACTGCCGTTGCTACAGCAACCACGGAAAGGGGCAGCATGCCAAAAATGGCCATGTAGTTTGGATAGCTTGGCAATTTGACTCTATCCGCCAAGGGGTTAAAGTGGTGTTACCCACTAAAAGTGGACACCTATTGTGGATTTACTTCTTCAAACTTAGCAGGGCTAAGATAACCCAGTGCTGAGTGACGTCGAGTTCTGTTATAGAACATTTCGATGTACTCGAAGATACTGGATCGGGCCTGATCAAGTGTTTGAAACCGCTCCGCATAAACCAACTCAACTTTGAGTCGACTAAAAAACGATTCCATAGCCGCATTATCCCA
>NZ_JBLYZI010000044.1:0-41849 GCF_057680865.1 Endozoicomonas sp. Z74 | reverse complement strand
CAACAAAATACCTGTCTCGTTACCTCGGGTGGAAAAGGTTTCTTAAAACTCAACTCTTCTCAGAGGAGGCTTTTTTAGATCAAGTTTCTATACATTGGGTAGAGCAACACTTAATTTGAACAGCGCCAGCGAGACAAGTTCCTGACCCGCTGGCGATAAAGGTTATGTGTTATCGGTTGGCCAGAAGCTGCAATGTCCGGGTCAGATTCCGGGCGGCCCGTATCAGGTTTTCCTCTCCTTTACCCAGGGCTTCCTTCAGTTCCACCGGCCCATGGACAATGGGAAAAAGGGCGTCAATATGAGGGTACACTGCTTCCACACCCGCCCCAACGGAACCGGCCAGGGCAACCACCGGAATATTGGCCGCTCTGGCAATGCGGGCGACTCCCACCGGTGTTTTTCCCTGAGCGGTTTGCCCATCAATGCGGCCCTCTCCGGTGATGACCAGATCGGCACCGGACATTTTTTCTGCCAGGCCCACACTCTCCATGACAATATCAATTCCCGGTCTCAGGCTGGCATTCAGAAAGCCCAGCAGGGCCGCGCCCATTCCTCCGGCAGCGCCTGCCCCAGGTTGTTCTCTGACGCAGATACCCAGATCTTTTTTGAGAATCCTGGCGTATTGCTCAAGAGCAAGATCCAGTTGCTGGACCATTTCAGGCGTGGCCCCTTTTTGGGGGCCGAAAATGGCAGAGGCGCCATTGGGGCCGGTCAGCGGATTATCCACATCGCAGGCAGCAATAAACTCAACAGCTCCCAGTCGTTTATCCAGTGGGCGGGTGTCCACTTTGGCCAGGCGGGCGAGAGCAGCACCGCCGTAAGGCAGTTCTCTATTACTGTTATCCAGCAGGCGGGCACCCAGTGCCTGCATCATACCGGCACCACCATCATTGGTAGCGCTGCCGCCAATGCCAACAATGATTCGGCTGACCCCGTGATCCAGGGCACTCAAAATCAGCTCTCCGGTGCCAAAGGTGGTACTAACCATTGGGTTTCGTGACTCTGCTGGCACCAGCTCAAGCCCGGAAGCTCTGGCCATTTCTATGATCGCTGTTTTGCCATCACCCAGCAGCCCGAAGCTGGCATTGATTTGTCCACCCAGCGGGCCAGTCACCGGCACTTCAATGATTTGGCCCCCGGTGGCATCCACCATGGACTGCAAAGTGCCCTCACCGCCATCGGCGACGGGAACCTTGATGCATTGTGCTTCCGGAAGAATCTGCTTGACCCCGGCTTCAATGGCGCAGGCCACTTGTGCGGCGCTCAGGCACTCTTTGAAAGAGTCCGGGGCGATGACGATTTTCATGGTTGAATTGTTCAATGTCTGATCCCTCAGGCCAACTGGAAAATGCCGTAAATAATGGTGGATGTCATAGCCATACTGAAACCAATCAGGGTTTCCCAGGGCAGGGCCTGAAGCCTCTCCCGGATGGTCATGCCCACGCTGCCGCCCGTGGAATGGAAAAAACTGCCGTGGGGCATATGGTCCAGCACGGTTGCTCCGGCATGCATCATTGCCGCAGCCCCCAGGGAAGGGATACCCAGGGCAATGATAATGGGTCCGAAGACATTGGACGCAACTGCTGTGCCAGCGGTGGTGGAGGCGGTGGCCGCAGACATCATCATGCCGCTGAATGGGGCCAGGAGGTATGCAGGCAGGCCAGAGGCTTTCAACAGTTCCACCAGAGAGTCACTGAGCCCGGAGTTGGCGATAATGCCTGCCAGGGTTCCGGTACCGATCAGCATGATCGCAACACCGCTCATGCGTTGCAGGCCACCCACCGCAAAACGGTTAATGTCCCGGATTCGACCCATGGCCAGGGCTCCGGCAACACCGCCCAGGGGCAGGGCGATCATGGGGTCAATGGCAATACCGGCAATAGGGCGCAGAGCCAGCAAGGCAATGGCTACCACGGGGGCGGTCAGGGAAGCCAGGAGGGATGGACGATGGCTGTCGTGATGGGCTTCTTCGGTGGCATCAGCAGTAATGCGTGCACCTTTATTGACCAGAGACTTTGCCACAAAGTAGGTAACGATGATGCCAACCAGGGCAGGAATGATGTTGGCCATCATGACATCGGTCAGGGGCAGGTTAAAGGCGTCCGCGGCAGCTATGGTGTTGGGATTGGGGGAGATAATATTACCCGCTTTGCCTCCCCCGACCATGGCCACCAGGGAAGCCAGGATGGATATATTGGCCCTTTTGGCAATGGCCAGGGCGATAGGGGCTACGGTGATGACGGCCACATCCACAAAAACGCCTGCGGCGGTGAGCAGCATGGTGGCCAGAATCAGGGCGATGACCGCATGGGCTTCTCCCACGGCATCGACGATTTTTTCTGCGATCACACCGGCACCGCCGGATTCAATCAGCACACCCGCCAGGACGCCGGCAGCGAGAATGCGCAGAATCGATGGGGTGATGCCTTTCACGCCGCTGATCATCAGAATAACACTGTCGCCCAGGCTGGCAAGGCCAATCAGGGCTCCCAGCAGGGCTCCAATCATCATGCCATAGGCAGGTGGTACCCGTCGTAAAATCAGGCCAATGGAAATAGTGAGTCCGCTGAGGGCTCCAAGGGTTGTAATTTGTATCATTGAAAGAACCAGCATAAAAATTGTTCAGTGCTGGTTATTATCGGGATAACCCCTGGAGGAGTTATTGTGGCATTGACTGAATTATTCAGTAAATGCCCATAGGATTTTGTGCAGGTGCACAATTTTGCAATTCATGCAGTCTCAGGGAAAAGTGCAGAAACAGCAGATCACTGAAATGCCTTGGGTTGCGGCCGGTCAGCTGGTGGATGCGGTCGAGCCGGTAGCTGAGGGTATTACGGTGAATGTACAGTTTGCGGGCGGTTGCGCCGGAATCTCCATGTTGATCAATAAACCCTCTCAGTGTTTTGCGCAGTGTGCCCCTGGAATCGGCCTGGACCAGGGGCTGGATCATGTGTTGCAGGTCCCGGCCTTTCCATCCTCCGGCCAGGTCCAGCAGCAGGCTGTCCAGTTGATAATCAAAGTACCGGTACAGGATTTCTCCGGGGTTCAGTTCATTGCCCAGCTGCAAGGCTTCCTGGGCGCTCTGGTAAGAGATGGGGATGCCCCTGAGCCCTTCAACATAACGTCCCAGGGCAATCCGGAAGTCCAGGTCATCAAAACCTTCAAGGGCCAGTATCAACCGGTTCAGATAATTGGATACCTGGTCTGGATGCCATGGTTGGGTATTGTCTATTTTATGAAGTACCACAGCCTGGGTCGGGCAAACCAGTGCTACCAGATCTTCAGAACCGTTCTGGCGCAGGCACTGCTGGACAGCTTCTACCTCATCGACGTTCAGGTCCTTGCCTTTACGGGTTTTGAAACTGACGACCATGGCTACCCGTGGCAGGTGTGGGTTGATGCCCAGCTTGCGTGTCCGGACAGCAAACAGCTCATCAACCTCTGCTTCGCTATGGATCATTTCGGAAACAATATTGTCCCGCTGGCGCTGGTTCCAGTGAATTTCTGCCAGAACCGAAGCGTTTTCAATCATCAACTCTGCGGTCATGACTACCAGGTCTGCGTAGTGCGAAACGGCTTCTGGCTGGCCTGTAACGCCGACAACACCGACAATTTCTCTCCGAAAGCGCACCGGGCGGTTGATGCCCGGTTGCACACCTTTCAGCCGGGTAGCCTGGTGCGGTTGAATATCGTACGCCTGGCCGCTATCAAGGACTTTCAGGGCTCCTTCGTGCACCTGGTGCATTCGCTCTGGTGTGCCGGTACCGATAATAATACCGGTGCGATCCATCACATTGACATTATGATCAATAATGGTCATGGCTCGTTGAACGATCTGCTGGGCAACGGACGCCGTAAGAAAGACGGGCATAACGGTCACAGGACTGGCTCTGGGGAAAAAACATCCTATCGTCACAGAAGCCTGGGTGAAATAAGGGTTTACTGTGTCTAAGAGACCGTTCTGTTTATACCCAAAGGGTTTCAGGTTGCTACGCGGCGGCAAAAGAGCGAAACCCCAGGAGCTTAGATCAACTAAGTGACTGGGGAGAGTGATAGCAGCCAACAAAGTAGCAACTTGAAAGGCGACGGGTATATTCTTGTCCCAGGGCATGGCATTGTGAATGAACCCTTTAAACAGGAGGATGCGTCATGGCTCTGTCCCTCGACTCTTTCGGAGATGAACTGAAGGTGGCGGTGATTGGCGCATCCGGTGCCATTGGCAGCGCCATGGTTGACTTGTTGGCCAGCGCTCCCGGAGTCTCAGCGGTCTATGCCTTTTCCAGAAGCGGAAGGGTATCCTCAAGGGAGGGGGTAACCCATCTGGCCATTGATCTTCTGGACGAGGCATCCATCGACAATGCCGCGGACAGGGTTCCGGTTCCCCTGGATATGGTTCTGGTGACCACCGGAATTCTGCATACTGAAGGGAACCATGGGCCTGGTGTACAGCCGGAAAAGTCTATCCGGGATTTTCGAGCCGATCAGTTTGCCAGAGTGTTTGCAGTGAACACCGTTGGACCGGCCATGATCGCCCGTTATTTTCTGCCAAAGCTGGTGAAGGATCGAAAAAGTGTTTTTGCGGTGCTGTCCGCCCGGGTGGGCAGTATCTCAGACAACCGGCTTGGCGGCTGGTATGCCTACCGGGCTTCCAAGGCGGCACTGAATATGATTGTCAAAAATCTGGCTATAGAAACCGCGCGAAAGCAACGCCAGGCTGCGGTAGTAGCGCTCCACCCGGGCACGGTGGACAGTGGGCTTTCGGAGCCCTTTCAGTCCAGGGTTCCCTCCGGTCAGCTGTTTTCACCGGAATATGCCGCCGGGCAATTGTTGAGTGTGCTCAACGGGCTGACCTCAAAAGACAGTGGTGGTTTTTATGCCTGGGATGGAGAGCGTATTGAATTCTGATTTCAACAATACCTTCAGGTATCAAAGAGGGGGATAAGTATGCGGGTTATTCACTGGTTTCGTCAGGATCTGAGGCTGGGGGATAATCCGGCCCTGATTGAGGCTGCCCGAAAGGGGGAGGTCCTGCCTGTTTATATTCTCGATAATGAATCCCCCGGGGAATGGGCGGCCGGTGCTGCCAGCCGCTGGTGGTTGCATCGCTCGCTTCATCAGTTGAACGATTCCATAGGAGGAAAGCTGGTTATTCTCAAAGGGCGGGCGGATCATCTATTACCGGCCCTGGTCAGGGATTGTCAGGCAGAGGCGGTTTATTGGAACCGGTGTTATGAGCCCTGGCGCATTCAGAGAGACCGCCGTATCAAGGAAACGTTGAGATCCCAAGGGGTTGAGGTCAACAGTTTCAATGGCTCTCTGCTGTGGGAGCCCTGGACGGTTTTGAAGGCTGACGGCACCCCCTATAAAGTCTTTACACCTTTTTATCGAAAAGGCTGTTTGAAATCGGTGCCTCCACGAGAGCCTCTTCCCCGACCGAAAAAGGTTCAGTGGGCCTCCTGCTCTATGGGCAAAACACAGGCAGTGTCGCTTGAAGCGCTGAATTTATTGCCAGAAGAGGGTAATGAAACCGTACCGGTGTTTCCAGGGGGAAGCCGCAGCCTGCAGAGGGTTGACTGGACTGAGCAGCTGACCTCTTATTGGCAAAGAGATGAAGTCGGTGAAGGTATCGGTGAAGAAGCGGCTCATCTTCGTTTACAGGCCTTTATTCAGACGGGCCTGGCCAGTTACAAAGAAGGGCGGGATTATCCCGCTCGACAGTGCGTTTCCAGGCTTTCGCCCCACCTGCATTTCGGTGAGCTGTCCCCTAACCAGGTCTGGTATGAAACCGCTGCAGCGGCGGCCAGTGAGAAGGTTGAGTCAGATCTTGACCATTTTCACTCAGAACTGGGCTGGAGAGAGTTCTCTTATTATCTTTTGCTCCACTTTCCCACATTGCCTTTGGATAATTTCCAGAAGAAGTTTGACGGGTTCCCCTGGCAGAATAACCAGAAGAGGCTTAAGACCTGGCAAAGAGGGCAGACCGGTTACCCCATTGTCGATGCCGGTATGCGTGAGTTATGGCAGACCGGTTTTATGCATAACCGGGTTCGCATGATTGTGGGGTCTTTTCTGATCAAGAATCTTTTGCAGGACTGGCGCCAGGGGGAGCAGTGGTTCTGGGATTGCCTGGTGGATGCGGACCTGGCCAGTAATGCCGCCAGCTGGCAGTGGGTGGCGGGGTCAGGCGCTGATGCGGCACCGTATTTCAGGATTTTCAATCCGGTGACCCAGGCGAAGAAGTTTGATCCTCAGGGAGATTACATTCGCCAGTATGTTCCGGAACTGACGAATGTGCCGCTGCCCCACCTGTTTGCTCCCTGGGAGGCGCCTGAAGCATTGCTCAAGGAGTCCGGTGTCGTGTTAGGGAAGGACTACCCCAAACCGGTAGTGGATTTAAAGCGATCCCGGGAACGGGCTTTGGCCGCCTGGCAGCAGTTGAAAAACGCATAAACAGATCATCACCTCCTCCATGTGTGGAAAAGGCATTGCCAGGCACAGGGGAGCCACTGAAGGCGGTCCAGGAGGGAGACCATTGATCATGCTCTGTTGGAATAATAACATGGCGTTTTGCGATCGAACTCCCATAGGAATCTATGAAAATTGTTGCTGACGAGAACATTCCTTTACTGATGGAGTGCTTTGGGGCCATGGGCGAGGTGGTGGCCCTGCCGGGACGGAAGATTTCTGCCGAAGATGTAAAAGAAGCAGATGCCCTGCTGGTGCGGTCTGTCACCCGGGTGGATGCTGCCTTGCTTGAGGGGAGTTCTGTCAAGTTTGTTGGAACGGCCACCGCGGGTTTTGACCATATTGACCGGGAGTATCTTCAATCCCGTCATGTGGCCTTCAGTCATGCCCCGGGCTGTAATGCAACGGCTGTCGTTGAGTATGTGCTGGCGGCACTGGATGTGCTGTCGGAAAGGGATGGCTTTTCCCTTCAGGACCGTCGGGTCGGTATTGTAGGCAAAGGTCAGGTGGGTGGCCGTCTTTATCAGATGATGAAGCGTCTGGGAGTGACGGTTTGTGCCTGTGACCCTTTTCTTGAGCAGAAAGAGGAGCAAGACGACGACGTTCATTTTGTCAGCCTGGATAAGCTGATCGAAACATCAGATGTGATTTGCCTGCACACACCCTTGACTACGGATGGCCCCTATCCCAGCTACCACCTGATCGATACACCGCAACTGGCAAGCATGGAGCCGGGTACGATTTTGATCAATGCGGGCCGGGGGGCAGTGGTCAACAATGAAGCGTTGAAGGAAACCCTTGGTAAGCGACAGGACATCACTGTGGTGTTGGATGTATGGGAGTTTGAGCCCGATGCCGACCCGGAACTGATGAATCGGGTGGCGATTGCCACTCCCCATATTGCCGGTTACAGCCTGGATGGAAAAATCCGGGGAACCGGGATGATCTACAAGGCATTGTGCCACTGTTTTGGCTTGCCAGCCCGGGTGAGGATGGCCGCTGTTACCCCTCTGCCGGTGTTAAAGCAGATGAGCTTTTTTGATTCAGTGGAGGTCAGCGAAACCTGTTCCCGGGCTATCCGTGCGGTTTATGATCTTCGCAGAGACGACAGTTGCATGAGAAAAGCGCTGCTGGGGCTGGAGCAGTCGGGTCGAATGCAGGCTTTTGATCGGCTCAGAAAGCAATACCCCGATCGCAGGGAGTTTAATACGCTGAAAGTGTCGGCCAGGGACTGCTCGGAGTCCATCATCCATGCCCTTGATGTAATGAATTTCAAGTTGTCCTGAGAACAACGTTTCTGCACAGAGTGTTATCAGGGAGAGATTAGGAATCTCCCTGTAAACTGTGGTAATTGTATAGGGTAAAGCGGATCCATTAACCACCGTTACCAAAAGGACTTGGTGATGAATAAGCGACCTTGCATTTCTCCTCAGGAAAGGCTGTATTCACTCTCCTTCTTTTTCACTTCTCCCCTGTACAGAGCGGCTTTACTGGCCCTGTTGCTGGTACTGGCCAGTATAAGCCGGCCAGGATACAGCGCTCATTATCATGATGATGTTGAAGCCTTTCCTCCCTGGAAAGAGGGCAGGGAGCTGGGTGAGTTGAATATGCCCGTGTCATCAGACAATGAGCAGGCCAGGCTTCATTT
This sequence comes from Endozoicomonas sp. Z74, assembly GCF_057680865.1. Classification (NCBI taxonomy): domain Bacteria; kingdom Pseudomonadati; phylum Pseudomonadota; class Gammaproteobacteria; order Oceanospirillales; family Endozoicomonadaceae; genus Endozoicomonas; species Endozoicomonas sp. Z74. The sequence continues at coordinate 33,736 of NZ_JBLYZI010000044.1, read as the reverse complement.
CCAGACCGGGGTCAAGCTGGTTCATCTGTATGAATTTCCGGAGGCCATGTGGAGCTTCAAAAAAGCCCAGGAGCTGGACCCAACCTTTGCCATGGCCTACTGGGGCGAAATGATTGCCAGCCAGATGCTGGTCTGGTACGCCAAAATGCCGGAGCAGGCGCTACGGGCCTATGAGAGGATGGAGCGCCATGCTGATCTTGAAAACCTGACCGTTTTGGAAAAAGGATTGATTGAGGCTACCCGGGTGCTGTTCCAGGATTCCAGAGGTTTACCGCCTTATGATCGAAACTCTTCCGTCTGGGGGTTTCGCAAGAACATGGCGGAGCTGATGCGACGCTTTCCCGGTGACCCGGATGTGAAGGTTTTATATGGTTACTCTGTGCTGGGCACCCGGCGAGGCGTGAGGGATTTTAAAACCAACCGCAAGGCAGCGGCGCTGTTTCTGGAAGTGCTTCAAAACCACCCGAAGCATCCGGGAGCTCTCCATTATCTGCTCCATGCCACGGAAAATCCGGTTCAATCCTACCTGGGTCGCCAGTCTGCTGAAACCATGGCGGACATTGCCTCTGCTTCTATCCATGCCCTGCATATGCCATCTCATCACTACTTTACCCTGGGGGACTGGCAGAAAGTGGTGGATATTAATATGAAGGCCTGGGAGGGGTCCTGGGAGAGAGCCCGGGAGCTCAAGTTGAGTGAAGACACTCTGGAGTACCATGGCTATGGCTGGGTGATTTATGGGCTATTGCAGCAGGGGCGACACCGGGAGGCCTATCAGGCACTGAAGGATCTCTATCAGCTTTATGAAAAAAGCCCAAGTAGCACTAAACTGAAATACCTGCTGTTTGCCCGGGCCGGTTTTCTGGTAGACAGTCCGTCCGACAGCAGGGAGCGTCGACGGGTCCGCGAAGCCAGGCTTTCTTTTGAGGGAGCGCTGACTGCAGCGATGGCTGCCAGTATTTATGCCACGGCCTATGATGCCTGGCAGTCAGGAGACCGGAAGCGGGTGATGGGGGCGGTGAATCAGTACCAGGAAGCCATGTCCAAAGGGGTGGATGGCCTGGGACCGCCGGACCGGGATGCCGTGAAGATTATGCATCAGCTGACGCTGGGTTTGGGCAGGCTGGTTCAGGACGGTGATTTTCTGGCCGCTGATGACCACTTCTCGAAAGCCCGGATCATGGAGCTGGAAATGGTTCATGAGCATGGTATTCCCCTGGTGGTCAAACCGGCCATGGAGATGTATGCCGAGTTTTTAAAGGTGCAGGGAAAAGAAAGGTACAGGGAGGCGGAATACTTCTATGAAATGGCCCTGAAGTTTCAGCCGGGTCGAAAAGTCGCTCTGGAAGGGCTTGAAGAAGTCCGGCGGGCCCAGGGGATGTGAGATTACTTCTCATATCCCCGTTCATCCAGACGAAAATTATCCGGGCAGTTGCTTTTTTGAGTTTTGTCGGCCTTTCTCAACAGTTGAGGCAGTGAGCCATCAAGATTGGCAGGCAGTTTGATCTGTATTTCCACCAGAAGATTCCTGCGACACTTCAAGTCCAGCATGCCGGTTGCTCCAGGCCCGAAGCTGTTCTCAAAAGCCTGCCGAAAATCAGCCTGGCGAACCATTTTGCCAATATTGGGTTTGATGAAATTCGTTACAAAGGTGGACTGGTTAATTTCTGTCGCCAGTTTCACCGATGTTTGAAAATAAGCGTTGGGGTTGTCGTGGAGGCAGGTACCGTGTTTCCAGTATTCATGGCGCTCCAGGCAGGAACCAAACTGGGCGCTGGGCATAATGGGATGGAGCAGCTTCTGGGTGGCAGGAACCAGGTTTAAGGCCGGATAATTACAGAAATCCCCGGACGATCCACTGACAGAGCCACAGTAACCGTACTCTCTGCCACATTCCTGTTTGTTGGGCCATAGCCCGTGAAGGCTGAACTGCCGGTGGGCCGGATGGTTCCCATCTCCGGTGATGGCAATGCACTCCTTTTTTGTTCGGTTGCCCAGCTCGCAAAAAGCATTTTGCAGGCTGAGTGCCAGGATGTGACTGTCGTATTGACCAGGGTTGGTGCAGCCTTTTGGGGTGGCGCCGACCGTTGTCAGGTTTGCTTCTGGCGGGGCATCAGCAATTTTGCCACAGTTTCCCTTAACCCAGCGTTCCGGTGAGGGGGAGAGGGTTGTGTGTAACCTGACCCAGGTTGGGGCTTCTGCCGGACCCAGGAGCCCAATCACTCGATAGACCTGTCCGGGTTCGGTGTGATGATTTCCCGGGTTGGTCTGCTTTTTTCTGGACTGAAGCAGGGGGCATTTTGCTGTTGCCTCAAATTGCAACGGTTTTGCCGCTGCATTGGGGGCTCCGGCCAACAGCCAGAGTAAGGGAAGAAGCCATGAAAAAAGAGAGACTGTTCTAGCTGATATGGCGTTCATAGTCGTAAATAACCGGGCTGTCTTTTCATGAGGGGGAGTTACTCATTCAAAAACTGCTGCCAGGCCAACAGCAGGGTTTTAAAGTCATCCAGGCCACAGTGGCTGATGGATTCGCTGTCATAATAATCCATATCTTCCATTTCGTCAGATTCCATAGGGGTTTCCGTAAGGGCTGCCCGGACCTCTGCCTGATCCCGTGTCAGGTGGAGGCAGTAATCAGCGCCATCATCGAAATACTCCCAACGCTGGCCGCTGACCAGGGTATCCACCACCTGTAAAAGGTGCTCCAGTTGCCGACGGTTATCACCCAGTTCCTCATTCAGCCAGACTGCCATGGCTTCATGATCCATGGTCAGCTGGGCCTCTGGATGACCGGCAAGGTTGCGTTGGAAAAGAAAATCCATAAATACCTGGTAAAACCCTGAGATGAATGGGTCGGTTATTGTAGGGATCAGAAGCGCTTTGCCAATAGGTAATTCAGCCGAAAATCTGCCACAGGTTCAACAGTAATAGTCCAAGGCTGATGATCTGCCAGGTCAACACCGGATTTCGTTCCATGAAAGGGCGGGGTTTCTTTTGTGAGAACTCAGGGTTGGGCTGGCTCAGGTCATGGAGGAACTCAGATAAGGCGTTGTACCGTTTTGCCGGGTTGGGGGAGGTTGCCCGTGCCAGAGTCCCGTTAATCCAGTCTGGAAGGTGTTCTGCCCGCCGATACCGCAAATGTTGATAATGCCTTATACGCACACTGTCGCCGGGATGCTCAGGGTAAGGCAGCGCGCCGGTCAGCAACTCATAGGTGATGACGCCAATGGAAAACTGGTCAGAATGTTCACCAATGGTGCCATCCAGAAAATACTCCGGAGCCATGTAGTTTTTTGTGCCTGGCAGTCCGCTGGTACTGTGGGCTATCGGTTCCCGTGGCTCTCCCGCTATATGGGCAGAACCGAAATCGATCAACCGGATGCGCCCGTTGCTATCCATCATCAGGTTTTCCGGTTTCAGGTCCTGGTGGAGTATCTGCTGCCGGTGAAGCCCCCTGACGGCACTGATGATTTGTCGAACCAGGTGTCGGACATCGGCCAGCTCGGGTGCCGGATGATCCAGCATCCACTCCCTTAATGTCTGCCCTTCTATGTATTCACAGGCATGGTACAAAAACCGGCGCCCGGGCCGGGGGGGAAGAATGTTCATGATGGAGGGGTGTGTTATCCGGCGGCCGATCCATTCCTCACGGATAAAACCTTCCAGGTACTCCGGGTCGTCCTCGTAATTCACAGAAGGGGTTTTCAGCACCACCATTTTTCCGTCGTCAGGGTGCTCAGCCAGGTAAAGCTGGCTTCGTTTACTGGCGTGCAGGCTTTCGAGAATACGGTAGCCATCAAGGGTCTGGCCAGGATACAGGTCCGGGGGCAGGTTCAGTTGAGCCAGCTGGTGGAGATGTTCCTCCTGCTCTGCACCGGGCAGCTGGTCTATATGGCAGAGTATGCAGCTGACATTGTCGGTGCTGCCCGCATCTAACGCTTTATCCACCAGGGTTTCACTGGTTGATACAAGGCTGTGGCTGTCTTTTACAAGGGTGACGATTTCCTGCTCTGACAGGAAGTCGTGAATACCGTCTGTGGTCAGCAGCAGAAGGTCTCCCTGCTCAACTGGCTCCATCCGGTAGTCAATTTCGATATCCGGGCTCATGCCCAGGGCCCGCCCAAGAAACTGTCGCCCTCCCATGCTGGCTGTATGATCCCGGGTCAGGCAATCCAGCTGCCCCTCTCTGAGGCGCCATGCCCTGGAGTCGCCGGTATGAATGATATGGACGGTATTGGAGCGGATAATGATGGCGGTAAATGTGGTGCACCAGCTGCCCGTTTCCCGGTGGTCCTGATGTCCCTGCTGATAGAGCCATCGATTCAGGGCATTCAGAACTTTGGCCGCGGAACTCCTGACTGACCATGAGTCCGGGGTGCTGTAATAGTCGGAAGTAAAGCTGGCGATGGCGGTATGGCTTGCCTTTCGGGCCTCACTGCAGGCACTGACCCCGTCGGCAATGGCCAGCAGGGCGCCTTTGTACCGTAGCTGCGAGGCATTATCCGGTATATGGGCAATCAGGGCATCCTGGTTCTCATGCTTTTTACCGGCTTTTGAGAGTGAAAGGGTGTCTAGCTTAAGAGTCTGCATTGTAAGTTAAGTTTTTGTTATTGCTGGTTATTGTGTGTTGCAGCCTGTTCGCAAGAAATCGTCAACATTAAGGGCACCAGTGTGAACCAGTGATTGACTCCATCATGGATAACTGGAATGGCTGTCTGATGGGTTTCCTCCCAGGAGGGAGAGGCGTGGTCTAGAGCTATACCGTTTGCTTGTACAATACCTGCGTTCAGGTTTCCAGTATCCGTGTTAGGGTGAACCAGTAATACCGGCGTGGCAAGAATTGCTGCGATAACAGGGATCGCTTGCTGGGCACCAAAAACGTCAGGAGCTACTGCATCATGTAGCGTATCTAGAATCACTTCAGCTGTGATGGTTCCTCCCAGGTTGTTGTTGAAGGCATGGACTTTTGATTGTAACTCTATATCGTTGTTCAGCAGTGCTTCGTTATGGTTAAAATAGAGAATCAGAAAGCTGGCGATAACCTGTCGCATCCAGTCTCCTTTATTTTTTATACTGTTCAGTTCTGGCTCTTTGTTGATGACTCCTTCTGCAAAGCAATGATACAAGCAGCTATTATCTTTTGGTATTGCTTGAGCCTGATACCTGTGAGTTGACATGTACTCAATGAGTTGCTGTAGATATTGTAATTGTTCAGGGGGGAGTTGAGTGGCAGGAGATGGGCTAAGGGCCCTGTTGTTGCTTTCCAGGGCTGATAGTTGTTCAGGGGCGAACAATACGACCATGTTTCTTATGTTGCTTTCGATAGCGGAAAAATCACCCCTGTTATCGGGCTCATGTCGGTTTAAAATCTTGATATACAATGACTGGATAATCAAGCTTAGAAACTCTTTCTGCTTTCCTGTCAGCATCCAGTTGAAATTGCCTGGAAATAAACTCAAAAGTTCCATTGATACCTCTGGTAAGCCGGAGGATGACTGGGACTGTGTTGCTTCAGAAGCGCAGAAAAGAAGCTGCTCAATATGAGGAATATCCTGGTTGTCTGTGGCCTGAGCTACGATGGATTGAATGTTCTTGTGCAGGGCACCAAGGCTTTGCTCATCTCCCTCTAATAAGGAGGAAGCAATGCATGTGTCTGAATCGTAATCCATAGCTTTGATTTGGGATTGGGCGAATTTACATTGATAGAGAGTCGCTCCTTTCACGCATAGCCCGGACAGTTGACAAGAAGTGAAGTCATGGAACCTTAATAGTGAGCCTTTAAAAGAGAGCTTTGATGGAGTTTGCCTTTGCCAGCAAAGGATATCGGGAAATCTGATATGTTCAAAGTGTTGGAGCTGAGCCATGAAGCAGGGGGTTTCAAAGAAAATCCACGATTGTCTGAGATGGGTACGTATTTCCTGGTACTGAAGCCACCGAACCGGGATTTCCGAGGGGTGAAATGAGTGAGCCATGCCCAGATACGATAAGGGGTTGTATAATAAGCTGGGAAAGTGGACAACCAGCATGGATTCAATGGGAGCAATAACCTCTTTTATCGTTCTTCCAATCCATTCCCATAATGACCAAGTGGTGGGGGAGGGCTGGTGCGCTCTATTAAGCTCATCTCCTATTTTGCTTAAGGAGAGGCAGTTAGTCGTTTTAGCTACTTTGCTCTGAATGAAGGTTGGTCGTTGACTATCCTGTGCAGTCATGACTAAAAAGCTGGAAAATTGTGCCTCCGGGATGGGGGTTAAACTCATTGTTCCTGCCCCCAGAGCGTCAAGTCCCAAAGCCTGCCAGAGCTCTGGATTGTCCGACTTTAAAGAGGTTATCGAGTGATCATGGTGTTTCTGATGATCCACTCCAGCCATGGCAGAAAAAGAGATCCCAACCATGCACAACCCAAGAAATGGAATAACGAGCGGTGCAATCATACTACCAGGATAAAACTGAATTCAAATGTTCCCCATACTAGCACAGCTAAGCTTCCATCTATGGGTAAGACCAGGCACATTGTAGATATTACCTGGTCAGATCAGATCCTCAGGCTACATCAATCATGGTGACACTGCCATCGGGCATCACTTCAGCCATCTGGCCTTTGGGCTCTTCCATTAACAGCAGGGCCAGAAAACCCAGTGCGGCAGTGGCGGCGATGACCATGAAAAAGGTCTGGTAATCCACCAGGGAAAGCACCGTGAGATAGAAGACAGCCCCCACATTACCATAGGCTCCGGTCATACCGGCAATCTGTCCGGTCAGCCTTCGCTTGATCAGGGGGACCACTGCAAATACGGCTCCTTCGCCAGCCTGAACAAAGAAGGAACAGGTCATGGCGGCAATAACAGCCATCACCAGGGGCCAGCTGGAATCGATAACGCTCATCACCAGGTAACCCACGGCCAACCCTGCGGTCATGATCAATAAGGTGGATTTTCGGCCAAAGCGGTCACTGATCAGGCCGCCACCGGGGCGGGACATCAGGTTCATAAAGGCATAGGCAGAGGCCACCAGGCCCGCCATCACCGGATCCAGTTGGAAGGTGTCGGCAAAAAAGAGGGGCAGCATGGACACCACGGCGAGCTCTGAGCCAAAAGTGGCAAAGTACAGCACATTCAAAACCGCAACCTGTTTGAACTTATACTGATGAATCGCCGGAACCGGGGTTGAGAAGATTTCTTTGTTGACCTGCCACACTTTCCAGCAGTCAAAGGCATACAGTAATACCAGGCTCAAGTAGATTGCGTTGACGACACCGCCAGACAACATGCTGACGCCATTGGGGGACAGCTTCCAGGCCAGCAGGGCCAGGGCCGCATACATGGGAATTTTCATCAGCAATAACAGAAAGAAGTCGTTTTTTGACGTGACTTCCATGGCTCCGATATTTTTTGGGCGGAAGTAAGTAGAGCCTTTAGGGGTGTCGGTGACATTGAAGAAGTAGATAACGCTATAACCCAGTGAAAGAAGGCCTGTTACGCCTACGGCGTAGCGCCAGCCATCTTCTCCGCCAAAGAGCAGCGCCAGACCGGGCAGGCTCATGGCCGCGGCGGCAGAACCGAAGTTGCCCCAGCCACCGTAGATGCCTTCAGCGGTTCCCAGCTGGCGGGCGGGGAACCACTCGGACACCATGCGGATGCCGATCACAAAACCGGCACCAATGGTTCCCAGCAGAAAACGGGCGATGGCCGCCTGGGTGAAGTTATCGGCCAGGGCATACATAAAGCAGGGAATGCTGCAGAGGGCCAGAAGGGCTGAGTAGGTTCTGCGGGGGCCAAACCGGTCTGTGAGCATGCCAATCAATACCCGGGCAGGAATGGTTAACGCCACATTCAGAATCAGCAATGTCTTTAATTGCTCCCGGGTCAGCCCCAGGGAGTCGGCAATAGCCAGAGCCAGTGGGGCATGGTTGAACCAGACCACAAAGCTGATAAAAAACGCAATCCAGGAAAGGTGCAGAATTTTGGTTTTCCCATTAAATGAGAGCAGGTTGAAACGGTCGGGGTTATTCATAACGGCCTATGAGTCGCTTTTTATTAGTGAACGAGAGTTTAAGCGCTTTTCAAAAGAGGGATAGCAAAGATCAGGCCAGGTGGAAAACGGTAGCGTTGCCGTTTAAAAGAAAATAAATTGCACCAAAATAACACGGGCTAAAATGCGACTGTCTTTTTTTGGTGCGCTCTTCGGGCTGGCATCTGTCAATTAACGGCCTTATTCATCCTTTTTACCTTTAACGGTTATACGTATTGGGTTGGCATAACACCTGCTAACAACACCTGCCAAGAGTACGGCATAAGAGTGGGTACTCAACTTAATGCATTGATCTTCCAGAAAGAAGGATGGGCCGGAATGAGCAGGAAACCAACCCTGGTAGTCGTCGGTAACGGTATGGTAGGCCACAGCTTTATGGAGAAGCTGGTGGCTGCAGGTGGACTGGAGCAATACCAGGTGGTTGTTTTTGGTGAGGAGTGCCGGCCTGCTTATGACCGGGTTCATCTTTCCGAGTATTTCAGTGGCCGTACGGCGGATGAGCTTTCCATGGTACCCGACGGCTTTTATCAGCAGCAGGGAATTGACCTGATTCTCAATGAGAAGGTCGTGGCCATTGACCGGGAAAATCAGCAATTAACCACGGATAAAAAAAGAACGGTTGATTATCAGCGACTGGTGCTGGCCACGGGCTCCTATCCTTTTGTGCCACCCGTTCCGGGACATGAAAGAGAGAATTGTTTTGTCTATCGCACCATTGAAGACCTGGAGGCGATTACCGCTGCGGCCCAAAACAGTAAAGCAGGGGCCGTTGTCGGTGGAGGTCTGCTCGGTCTGGAAGCTGCCAAGGCATTAAAAGATCTGGGGCTTGAAACCCATGTGGTTGAATTCGCCCCCCGGCTGATGGCCGTTCAGGTGGATGATGGCGGTGGGGCCATGCTCCGGAAAAAAATAGAAGCCCTGGGCGTGCAGATTCATACCGGGAAAAATACCCGGTTAATTACCGATGGCGAAGAAGCGGTTCATCAGATGCAGTTTGCTGACGGTGAGGTGCTCAATACCGATATTATTCTGTTTTCCGCCGGTATCCGACCCAGAGATGAACTGGCCAGACAATCCGGACTGTCGGTTGGGGAGCGTGGCGGCATAGAGATCAACAATTATTGCCAGACGTCGGATGCCGCTATTTATGCCATTGGAGAGTGTGCTTTGTGGCAAAACCGGATATTTGGCCTGGTGGCTCCGGGTTATCAAATGGCTCAGGTGGCTGTGGACCATTTAACCGGTGTCGTTGACACTGAGTTTACCGGCGCGGATATGAGTACCAAGCTGAAACTGATGGGAGTCGATGTGGCGAGCATCGGGGATGCCCATGGTCATACCGGGGGATCACTCAGCTATCAGTTTATCGATGAAGAGCATCAGGTGTATAAAAAACTGGTGGTGTCCAAAACCAAAAAGAAGGTGTTGGGTGCAGTCCTGGTAGGGGAGGCAGAAGACTATGGCACACTGCTGCAGATGATGCTCAATGGCATCGCTCCGCCAGACAACCCCTCTGAATTGATTTTGCCTTTAACCGAAGGCTCATCCTCTTCAGGGCTAGGGGTGGCGGCGCTGCCGGACACTGCACAGATCTGTTCCTGTTTTAATGTCAGCAAAGGCGACCTGGTGGGGGCTGTGGCCGGTGGGTGCCAGGACATTGCCTCACTGAAGGCTGAAACCAGTGCCGGAACAGGCTGCGGGGGGTGTGCCCAGCTGGTGAAGCAAGTGCTCGATCATGAGCTCACCCAGTTGGGGGTGGAAGTCAAAAAAGACATCTGTGAACACTTCCCACACTCCCGTCAGGAACTCTATCACCTGGTTCGGGTTGGGAAGTTGCGCTCTTTTGATGAGGTGGTGGAGAAGCACGGTCGGGGCATGGGGTGTGATATCTGTAAACCCACCATTGGCTCGATTCTGGCGTCCTGCTGGAATGATTACATCCTCAAGTCAGAACACGCCCCCTTGCAGGATACCAACGACTACTTCCTTGGCAATCTGCAAAAAGACGGCACTTACTCAATTGTGCCCAGGGTGCCGGGGGGCGAAATCACGCCAGATAAACTCATTGTTATTGGTGAAGTGGCGAAAGAATTTAACCTTTATACCAAAATCACCGGTGGCCAGAGGATTGACCTGTTTGGTGCCCAGGTCAATGAACTACCCGGAATCTGGAAGCGCCTGGTGGATGCCGGTTTTGAAACGGGCCATGCCTATGGGAAATCACTTCGGACCGTGAAATCCTGTGTGGGCAGTACCTGGTGCCGCTATGGCGTCCTGGACAGTACCAGTATGGCCATCGCCATCGAAAACCGCTATCGGGGCGTCCGTTCTCCTCACAAGATCAAAATGGCGGTATCCGGTTGTACCCGTGAGTGCGCCGAGGCCCAGAGTAAAGATGTGGGTGTGATTGCCACGGAAACGGGCTGGAATCTTTATGTAGGTGGCAATGGTGGTATGAAACCCCGTCATGCCGACCTGTTTGCCACCGGCCTCGATGACGAAACCCTGGTGAAATACATTGATCGTTTCCTGATGTTCTATATACGAACCGCAGACCGCCTGCAAAGAACCTCCGTCTGGCTGGATAACCTGGAAGGGGGGCTGGATTATCTGAAGGCAGTCATTATTGAAGACAGTCTGGGGATTAACCGGGAGCTGGAAGATGAAATGACGCACCTGGTGGGCACCTATCAGTGTGAGTGGAAAACGACGCTGGAAAGCCCGGAGAAACTGAAGCGGTTCAGTCACTTTGTTAACAGTGACCAGTTGGACAGCAATGTCGTGTTTGTGGGTGAGCGCAGCCAGAAAAGGCCCGCGACAGAGCTCGAGAAAATTGAGTTAAGACAGTCTTGAACGGTAAATAAAACAGTCTTGAACGTTAAAAACAGTCTTGATCCCGGAAAGGAGATTTATCATGGAACAGTGGACGAGCATCTGCACCGTTGAAGAACTGGCCTCAAACCTTGGGGTCTGTGCGCTGATTGATGGCCAGCAGGTGGCGGTGTTTCGGGTGGACCAGAACTATTTTGCCCTGGATAATTTTGACCCTTTCAGCAAGGCCAATGTGATCGCCAGGGGCATTGTCGGGGATCTTCGGGGGCGGAGGGTGGTCGCCTCTCCGGTTTATAAGCAGCATTTTGACCTGGAGACCGGACAGTGTCTGGAAGACAGTGATGTTTGTCTCAACGTCTATCCCGTCAGGGAAAGTGAGGGCTGCATCCAGGTGATGGCAAGCCCTTTTGCCCGGCAGGTGGCCTGATGATGAGTGATAAACCCAGGCTGCTGGTGATCGGTAATGGAATGGGATCGGTTCGCTTTCTTGAGCAGCTGTTTGCCGTCTCTTCTGATGGGGAGGCTGATGGGAAGAATTGTCCTTTTCAGGTGACTGTCCTTTCAGAAGAGAGCAGTCCGGGCTACAACCGGATTCAATTGTCCAGGCTGCTCGCTGGCAGCATTGATATTGAAGGTATTCACTTGCAGAGTGAGTCCTGGTATCAGGAGCGGGGGATTACTCTGCTGATGGGGGCCGGTAACCGGGTGGTTGATATTGACCGTACCCTGAAACAGGTGACCACGGTGGATGGCAAAACACTGGACTATGATCGTCTGGTTCTGGCCACGGGATCACTTCCCAACCAGATTCCGGTGCCAGGGGCTGACCTCGAGGGCGTTCTGGCTTTTCGAACCCTTGATGATGTTCACCAGATGCTGGAAGTCGGCCAAAAAGAGGCGGTAGTGATTGGGGGTGGTTTGCTGGGGCTGGAGTGTGGCAGTGGCCTGGCAAAGCGAGGACTGTCCGTGACCATTGTCGATAACATGCCCATTCCCATGGCGCGGCAGCTGGATCACTGTGCTGGCAATATGTTGCGCAGCGAGCTGGAGAGTAGGGGGATTGCCTTTCGCTCCAGTGCCAGCCTGCAGTCGTATTCAGGAAAAGAGGGGCGGGTCACCGGCGTTCAGCTTGAAGGGGAGTTTTTGCCCACGTCCCTGGTGGTGGTGACCGCTGGCGTCAGACCGAACATTGAGCTGTTGCAAAAAAACGGGCTCAAGTGTGACCGGGGCATTCTGGTGAACAACCGGCTGGAGACATCGGACCCCAGTATTCTGGCCATTGGTGAATGTGTTCAGATGCAGCTGGAGGGCGAGTCTCTTTTTTTCGGGCTGGTGGCTCCGGTTTATCAGCATGCTGAAATTGCCGCCAATACATTGCTGGGGAACCCTTCCCCAGGGTTTGTGCCAGCCCCCACTCCAACCAGTCTCAAGGTGGACGGCATCGACCTGTTTTCCAGTGGGGACTTTAACCCGAACGAAGGCGACGAAGTGCAGCAAATCCATGCACCGGATTCGGGAGTCTATCGCAAGCTGGTGCTGCGGGATGACCGAATAAAAGGAGTCCTGCTTTACGGTGATGTGACTGATGGGCTCTGGTATCAGGCGCTCATGGAAGACGGTCAGGATATTTCAGCCATGGGTCAGCAATTGATTTTTGGCCAGCGCTATCTCACGGCCGGCTGATCACAGCGGTATAACAACTAGATCTAATCAATGCTTGAAAAGGGAAGTCATCATGTCCGTTTCCGGGGTATCTCATGGTGTAGGAAGTTTGGATAAAACCGTTATACAGACGACATGTGCTTATTGTGGAGTGGGCTGCGGCATCACGGCAACGGTGACCGATCCGGATCTGCACCTGGTGGAAATCAGTGGCCGGGAGGATCATCCCGCCAACTACGGCAGGCTCTGCTCCAAGGGCAGTGCCCTGGGAGAGACGGTTTCTCTGGAGGGGCGGTTGCTGAGCCCGAAAATCGGGGGGAAAGCCGTTGTCTGGTCAAAGGCCCTTGATGAGTTGGCTTCGCGACTAACGGATACCTTGAAGCGTTATGGCCCTGAGTCCATTGCTCTGTATGGCTCAGGTCAGTTATTGACGGAAGATTATTACGTTGCCAATAAACTGATGAAGGGGTTTATTGGCAGTGCCAATATGGACACCAATTCCCGACTCTGTATGGCTTCGACGGTGGCGGGCCAGAAAAGGGCGTTTGGCTCTGATACTGTGCCTAATAATTACCAGGATCTGGAGCTGGCGGATCTGCTGATCCTTTCCGGATCCAATACCGCCTGGTGCCATCCGGTATTGTTCCAGAGAATCCGGGCCATCAAAGAACAGCGCCCGGAAATGAAGGTGGTGGTCATTGATCCCAGGCGAACCGATACCTGCGATATTGCCGATCTGCATCTGGCGATCCAGCCGGGCAGCGATGTGCTGCTGTTTAATGGACTGCTGTCGTACCTTGCGGATCATGATGCACTGGATCAGTCTTTCATTGAGCAGTGGTGTTCCGGTTTTGATGAGGCTCTGGGGACCGCTGAAAACAGTTTTGACAGCCTGACTGACCTGGCAGAGCGCTGTGGGGAGGACATTGAAAAAATCCTGCGGTTTTATCACTGGTTTCTCCGTACACCGAAAACGGTAACAGCCTGGTCACAGGGAGTGAATCAGTCCCTGTCGGGGACGGACAAAGTCAATGCCATTATTAATTGTCATCTGGCCACCGGTCGTATTGGTCAGCCAGGTAGAGGTCCGCTGTCGTTAACAGGCCAGCCCAATGCCATGGGAGGGCGGGAAGTGGGTGGGCTGGCTAACCAGCTGGCAGCCCATATGGACTTTACGCCGGAGGATATTGACCGGGTTCAGCGATTCTGGAATGCGCCCAATATGGCCAGGGCTCCGGGAAAAACAGCGGTGGATCTGTTCCGGGCCATGGACCGGGGGGAAATCCGCTTTGTCTGGATAATGGGAACGAATCCGGTGGTCAGCCTGCCCGACAGCCACCGGGTGATTAAGGCCCTGGAAAAGTGTCCGACCGTGGTTGTTTCTGACTGCATTGAGCACACGGATACCGCAGACCTGGCAGATATTCTCCTGCCGGCAGCACCCTGGAGTGAGAAAGACGGCACGGTGACCAATTCCGAGCGAAGGGTTTCCAGGCAGCGAGCGCTGTTTCCATTATCCGGTGAAGCCCGTCCGGACTGGTGGATTCTCAGCCAGGTGGCGGGGAAGCTGGGGTTTTCTGAGGCATTTGATTATGGCTGCAGTGGCGATATTTTCAAAGAACATGCGGCTCTGTCCGGATTTGAGAACTCGCCAGGGGGAAAGATCAGGGATTTTAATATTGGACCACTCAGCCGCTTGACCCATGAACAATATGACCGGATGGAACCTTTTCAATGGCCTCTGGTGACGGATGAACCTTCTGAGCATCAAGGCGCTGACTGGCGTCAGCTGTCTGGACAGCTGATGCCCATAGCGACAGAAAAAGATTTTGCGATAGCCTCAGACCTGAAAAGCAAGGAAGCAAAATGTTTTTCACTGAAAAGGTTATTTGGTAAAGGAGGCTTTTATACCCCGGACCGCAAGGCAAGGTTTGTGGCAACCGCTGTCTCAGTCCAGCCAAATACCGTGGGAGAAAAGTATCCGTTGTTGCTTAATACCGGCCGGGTTCGAGATCACTGGCACACTATGACCCGCTCCGGGTTATCAGCCCGTCTGAATCAGCATGTGGATGAGCCGTTTCTTGAAATTCACCCGGACGATGCCCAGGGGCTGTCCATAACCGATGCTTCATTGTGTCGTGTTGAGTCTGAGTTTGGTGAGGTGGTTGTCAGGGCCAAGGTGTCCCGAATCATTAACCGGGGGCAGGTGTTTATGCCCATGCACTGGACGCGGCAAAACAGCCGTTCCGGTTTTTCGGGAACACTGGTTAATCCAGTGCTGGATCCGGTTTCCAAACAGCCTGATCTGAAGTTTACGCCTGTGAGAGTGGAAGCGTTTCAACCGGGCCATTATGGGGTGCTGCTCTGTGGCCAGCGGATTGATTTTTCCACCTTTGATTATGGGACAGAGGTCAGGGGGCAGGGCTGTTTTCGGTATGAGCTGGCAAGCCGTAAACTGGATGATGCCTCTGTGGGAGCCCTGGTAGAAATGGATCATCCCCCTATTGAACGGGTTGAGTATCAGGATTCGGCTTCGGGAGAAAAGCGGATCGCCTGGTTTCAAGGTCCCCATATAAAAGCCTTATGGATATCAGGGGGGCTTTTCTCAAGCAGTGACCGGCTCTGGCTTCAGGGGCTGTTTCGGGAAGAAATAGCATTGACGGACCGCTGGCGGGTTCTGGCGGGCATGCCTCCCCAGGGAGAAGATTCAGGAAGGCAGGTGTGTGCCTGTTTCGGTGTGGGGGAGAAAACCATCTGCCGGGCGGTGGCGGATCAGGGTTATACGGATGCAGCTGAGGTAGGCCTTCATCTGAAGGCAGGCACCAACTGCGGGTCCTGTGTGCCGGAGATCAGGAAACTCATTGCCCTTAGCCTGGAGGATACTGTGACCTCTTGAGATGGATTGCATCGAGCCGAAGTTGAAAAACTGATGGTGCACCCCTGCTCAAGAGGTAAGGGCATTGGCAGGGTACTCATGAATGAGCTTGAGAATAAGGCGGTTGCTTTAAACCGAACGCTACTGGTTCTTGATACCCGTAAGGGCGATTTGGCCTCAAGGCTCTATGAATCTGAGGGCTATCAGCTGGCCGGTGAGGTACCAGGGTTTGCCCGTAACTCAGAGGGAGGGTTTGATTCTACCCTGTACTACTACAAAGAAGTGGGGGTCACCGATTTTCAGTCCTGAAAATAGGGGTGGTGCAGTGCCTCGCTGGGGCTGATTCGGTGATCAGGGTTTATTGCGGTTAGCTGTAAAAACAGGTCTGCAGCCTCATCGCCTTCTTTTGCTTTTAGATCCCGGTGGGCTCGGTCAAGGGCACGCTCAAGTTCCCGGCGGCTTGGTGTTGAGAACCCTCTGTCATTGCGAGAAGGTTTTAAAACGGTTTCCATCACGGCCCGACCCAGCCTCATTTCAGCCAAAATTAATCCAAGGGCCCAGCTGTCCGCTTTATCAGGGGTGGTGCTGGATATTGTGCCCAGTTTTTCAGGGGGTAAGTAATAGGGAGTGCCAGCATAAACCATCTTGTCTTTTCGATCAGCGATACCAAAATCGCATATTTTCAGATGGCCATCCTTTCCCAAAAGGATGTTGTCTGGCTTGAGGTCGTGATGTTGCAGTCCGGCCTGTTCAATGGCAGCAGCTCCATTGATGATTTCATGGATGTCATCACGAAGCTGGTCGCCCCGGATGTTGTCCCGTTTAAGCAAGCGGCTGAGGCTGCCTTTACCCAGCTCCATGATCATATATTTTCCCTCACTGCGCCCTGGCGTCATGGCTTTTATATTGATCAGGTTTTTGTGTGGGCCAATAACCCGGGCCAAACGTAGCATAACGGCGCATTCATGCCTTAAGTCTTTGTCAGAGCCTATGACCTTCATTGCATATTGTTGTTGAGTGTGAACATCCGTTACGACCCAGACTTTGCCAAAAGCGCCTTGTCCAAGAACCTTGATTTTCTCCAGCCTGCTTCTGCCCATTTTGGGCAGTTCTTGTAAGTCAACGTTGAATAGCTTTCGTTGTTTTGCTTCTGGAGGTGGGGTAATGGGTTTAGCCGGTGGGCGTTCTACGTAATTGTGAGGGCGCTTTCTGGCTCTGCGGGGGGCTTTAACTGCCTTTATATTTTCCTGAATAAAGTTTCGGGCAGGTTTTATTGCTGCTTCCCCTTCTTTTTTTATCTGCCGGCCCTTGATTGCTTTGGCTTCCGGTAAAATGCAGTAAGTTTCGGAATCAACCCGCTTTTGGGCTTTTGGAGATTTCTGAGGTGCAGCTTCGACTTTCCGGTTGTTTTTCCGTCCTGGCGGCTGGTCTGCATGGCGCAGTTTTTTATGGTTTTCTTCATATTCCCTGGCAGCAACAGGGTGCAATTCTTTGAAATGCTCCAAAGGCAAGTAAACCTGATGAAATTCTGCGCCCATTCATCACTCCCTGATGAGGCCAATGCTTTTGATATTCGAAGTATAGGTGGTGAAGTGTTACTGGCTAAAAGTTATACCTGATGCGTCAGAACCCTGACGTTTCCGCCAAAATGAACAGAGTGCTTTCGGGTAAAAATAAGATTTTAGCGACCTTATTAACATTACAACCACTACGGTGACCGTTTATAAAGGCTTTGTTTTTATCTTTTTCATGGATTTCTGTTCATGGCTCTGTCAAACCTCTGGGAATATCGCCGGATTGAATTATTGGATAGTTTGTCGCTTCAGGTAACTGATAATGCCACCATTCCGTATCTAAGGGCTCGAATCCGGCAACACTCATTACACCTGCCAGCAGTAGCCGGTTCCGTTGAGCTTCTTCTGACACCTGGTCATTTCCGTGATGAGCCAGAGGGCGGAAATCATCAAAGCCGGTACCCATGTCCAGTTCATGGCCAAATCGGTCAATAATGGTCAGGTCGAGAGCAATCCCCCGGCAGTGGGGGCATACACCTGAATCTGGAGGGGATACATAGTTGGGGTCCGGCAGGTGGTTGTAAAGCGCCTGTTGTATGGAAAGAGGGCGAAATCCATCCCAGATTTTCAGTTTTAGATGGAGGGGGGCGAGCAGTTCAACCGCACGATGCAAGCCTTCAGCGGCTGTTTCATGAAGATAGCAGGCCGGTGAGGCATAGAGAGGGTGTCCGGTAAAGTTGTCTTCGGTGGCATAGGCCAGTGAAAGGCTGACATTGAATGCCTCTTCTGTAACGGGTACCAGGCTGCTGGAGATGCGGTTGGTCATTTATTGTAACTCCTTTATGTCGTAGAGATTGTGTTATGAAGAGTCTTCAGGGTTTGATCATAGACAGAGTTATCGACCTGGATAGGCTTTTTAGTGAAACGGGTTTACCCGGACTCTGTCTGCATGACAGCCCTTATCACAGATAACAGGTCTTCCGGGTGTTCCAGATAGTGATCGGGTTGACCACGGGCAAGTGTGGAGGCATTGTGCCAGCCCCAGCCGGCAGCAATCGCTTTCACTCCAGCCTGTTTTGCTTCAAGGAGATCGCCCAGGGTGTCACCGATGTAAAAAAGGGTTTGATCTGGGTGTTTCGAGGCAATGGCCTGGATTTTCTGAACCTTGCTGGGATTGTGGTCAACGCCGTAGATACTGCGGAAACAGTGCAGTTGATGTTTGTCCAGAAAGAGTTGGGCGGCTTTGGTGAAGTTGGACGTGACCAGGTACAGTGGATGGGTTTCATCCAGTGCTTTCAGGGTTTTAATGGCTTCAGGAAAGCAGGGTGCCTCACTCATCAGGCGGCTCAGGCCAATGGCAAGCTGTTGCAGCTGTCCGGAATCCAGAGTGGATGGGGAAATGGCCTTATGAAGGGAGGCCATGAAGTTGCCTTCAAACAGTTTGAGAATACGGGTCGGGTTACAGAGCTGGGGCTGATGGATATCCTTGAGGAATCCGCAGCAAAAGGGATAGAACGAGTCCCAGGAATCGGCAATGACGCCATCCATATCAAAAATCAGAACGACACCGGTCATTTCACTCTTTTCCTCAGGCGGGTATTCAGCATTTCCACCATCAGGGAAAACGCCATGGCAAAATAGATGTACCCTTTGGGGATATGAAAGTCCAGGCTCTCTGCAATCAGGGAGACACCAATCAGAATCAGAAAGCTCAGGGCCAGCACTTTCAGGGTGGGGTGCTGGCTGACGAACTCTCCAATCGGCCGGGCGGCCACCATCATGACCAGTACCGCAAGCACTATTGCACAGATCATCACCCAGACCTGGTCAACCATACCCACCGCGGTGATCACACTGTCCAGGGAAAAAACAATATCAATCAGGGCGATTTGAACCAAGACAAAAAGAAAGGCGTGGGTGACTACTGGCTTTTGGTGGGTGGTGGTTTCGTCGGCAGGATGGGTGATATCCAGGGCCTGATGAATCTCATGGGTGGATTTGGCAATCAGAAAAAGACCGCCACCCAGCAAAATAAGATCCCGCCCTGACAGGGTTTCTCCAACCAGGGTAAAGAGAGGGGCTGTCAGTCCCATTACCCAGGTCAGGGACAACAAGAGCCCTATTCGGGTCACCATGGCCAGGGTGAGTCCCAGGGTTCGTGCTCTGGGACGCTGATGTGCGGGTAAACGATCAACCAGAATGCTCAGGAAAATGATGTTATCAATGCCAAGGACGATTTCCAGTGAGGTCAGGGTCAGCAGGGCGATGATGGCCTCAGGGGTGAATAGCGGTTCCATTGCAGTCTCTTTTCAGGCGTTTGGCGTTCAGGTGTTTATAGGGCAAGCATAGCCAACACTGGAGTGAAAGCATTGGAGTATGTGGTTTGGAGGGTGGAGGGCTGTTCAGGAAGGGGGGGAGAAGGAACCCCCACACTGGGCTTTTAGCCCGGTGTGGGAGAGGCCGTTTCTAATGCTAAAGGGTTAATGCTGCTCAGCTTCGTTCTGAAACAGGAATGTAGTCTCTCTGAGCTTCACCGGTATAGAGCTGGCGTGGTCGGCCAATTCTGTATTCACCACTGATCATTTCGTGCCAGTGGGCAATCCAGCCTGGAGTCCGGCCTGTGGCAAATATCACGGTGAACATCTCGGTGGGAATGCCCAGGGCCTTGAGGATGATTCCGGAGTAGAAATCCACATTCGGGTAGAGCTTCTTCTCAATGAAGTACTCATCTTCCAGGGCGATTTTTTCGAGGCGCTTGGCAATCTTGAACAGTGGGTCATCTTCCAGGCCAAGCTCTCTGAGGACTTCATCACAGCTCTGCTTCATGACCTTGGCGCGGGGGTCAAAGTTCTTGTACACCCGGTGACCAAAGCCCATCAGGCGGAAGGGGTCGTTCTTGTCTTTTGCTCTGGCAATGAACTCTTCAATGTGCTGCTCATCACCAATTTCATTGAGCATGTTGAGAACGGCTTCATTGGCACCACCGTGAGCGGGTCCCCACAGTGCGGCAATGCCCGCAGCTATACACGCAAACGGGTTGGCTCCGGAGGAGCCAGCAAGACGAACCGTAGAGGTGGAAGCATTCTGTTCATGGTCGGCATGGAGCAGGAAGACTCGGTCCATGGCCTTCGCCAGAACCGGCTTGACCTCATAATCCTCGCAGGGGGTGGCAAACATCATGTGCAGGAAATTGCCGCCGTAGCTGAGGTCATTGCGAGGGTACATGAAGGGCTGGCCGATGGAGTATTTGTAAGCCATGGCTGCCAGTGTGGGCATTTTGGAAATCAGGCGGTAGGCGCAGATTTCCCGATGTGTCTCATTAGTGATGTCCAGAGAGTCATGGTAGAACGCAGAGAGGGCGCCTACTACACCGCACATAATGGCCATGGGGTGGGCATCACGGCGAAAGCCAGAGAACAGGTCGCTCATCTGTTCATGGATCATGGTGTGGCCCATGATGGTGTTTTCGAACTTCTCTTTTTCCTGCTTGGAGGGCAGATCTCCGTAAAGCAGCAAATAGCAGGTTTCCAGGTAGTCGGACTGCTCCGCCAGCTGTTCGATGGGGTATCCCCGGTGCAGAAGAATCCCCTTGTCCCCGTCAATAAAAGTGATTTTGGATTCACAGGATGCCGTAGATACAAACCCGGGGTCGTATGTAAACAAACCCTTTGAAGTCAGGGCTCGAACATCAATGACATCCGGACCCAGGGTCCCCGAGTAAATGGGTAGCTCCAGTGCCTGGTCCGTGTCAATGGAGAGTTGAGCTTTCTTGTCAGCCATTTATGGCCTCCTGTCACGCCGTTTGATCTCGTTATAGTTACTTTTTTA
The DNA here is from genome assembly GCF_057680865.1 of Endozoicomonas sp. Z74. Classification (NCBI taxonomy): domain Bacteria; kingdom Pseudomonadati; phylum Pseudomonadota; class Gammaproteobacteria; order Oceanospirillales; family Endozoicomonadaceae; genus Endozoicomonas; species Endozoicomonas sp. Z74. The sequence continues at coordinate 12,994 of NZ_JBLYZI010000044.1, read as the reverse complement.
CTAAGCCGGGCCTGATTGAAAAATAGGCTATTGGTGTTATTGGCCCCTTTTTACGGTTCGACCACTATAGAGCGATATATCTTTTTGTCAAACGCGCTGATTTGTTACATAAGCCGAAAGCAGGATGCGTTGTGTGTCAGTATGGGTTAAGGGTAAGTGCTTAATAACGTGAGCAATTGTAATTAGATGTTAGAGTGTATATACTCCGATCCCGAAGCCGCCAGAGCCTTGTTTTTCAGGTGTTGACGGCTTTTAACGGGGGAGCTGTCACGGGTTGGTTCTGACGGTTCCGGCCTGCTTGTCATGGGGTCCAGAGAACCTGGATGTTCTTGCTGATTCTGCTGTGTACGTGGTCGCACGTTGGGGCAAAAGAGTGAATAGCAAAAGACCTGTCAATCTCGATATTACAACAATCAAATTACCCTTGCCTGCCTACACATCCATACTGCATCGAATCTCCGGTGTTGTTCTGTTTGTAGGCCTGGGGTTTCTTTTATACGGACTGGATCTGTCGCTGGCTTCTGAAGAGTCTTTTGAAGCGCTCAGGGAGCTGCTGGTCTCTCCTCTGGCAAAGTTCATTGTCTGGGGGATGCTGTCTGCCCTTATTTATCACTTTGTTGCAGGTGTCAAGCATCTGCTGATGGATGTGGATATTGGTGATGGCAAGGAGTCTGGTCGGCTGGGGGCTGTGTTGACGCTTGTGCTTTCAGGGGTACTGATTATTCTGGCGGGGGTCTGGGTATGGTAACCAATATCACCAATTTGTCCCGCAGCGGGCTGTATGACTGGATGCTGCAGCGGCTGACGGCGATTATTCTGGGGGCCTATACGGTTTTTCTTCTGGGATATATTGTGACCAGTCCGGGTCTGGAGTATGAGCAGTGGGCAACCTTGTTTGACCAGACCTGGGTGCGGATCTTCAGCCTGCTTACCCTGATCTCTGTTCTTGCCCATGCCTGGGTCGGCATGTGGACGATTACCACTGATTATTTTAATGACCGTGCGTTTGGTGGTAAGTCCGTACTGATTCGGTTTCCGGTACAGCTGGTCTGTTTTATAGCCCTGTTCAGCTATGTGATCTGGGGCGTACAAATTCTCTGGGGGCTTTGATAGATGTCAGCACTTCGTACCCTGACTTATGATGCGATTGTGATTGGCGGCGGCGGTGCCGGTATGCGGGCAGCCCTGCAGTTAACCCAGTCGGGCATCAAAACGGCCTGTGTCACTAAAGTGTTTCCCACCCGCTCTCATACGGTTTCTGCCCAGGGTGGGATAACCTGTGCCATAGCCAGTGCAGATCCCAAGGATGACTGGCGCTGGCACATGTTTGATACGGTGAAGGGCTCTGACTACATCGGTGACCAGGATGCCATCGAATACATGTGCTCCGTTGGCCCTCAGGCGGTTTTTGAACTTGAACATATGGGACTGCCTTTTTCCCGGACCGAAGAAGGGCGTATTTACCAGCGTCCTTTTGGTGGCCAGTCCAAGGACTTTGGCAAAGGCGGTCAGGCGGCCCGTACCTGTGCAGCCGCTGACCGCACCGGTCATGCTTTGCTGCATACGCTTTACCAGGCAAACCTGAAAGGCGGAACCACCTTTTTAAATGAGTGGTATGCGGTTGACTTGGTGAAAAATCAGAAAGGTCAGGTCGCCGGTGTTATTGCCATTGATATAGAAAGTGGCGAAACCGTTTATATAAAAGCCAAGGCCACGGTCATGGCAACCGGAGGCTCCGGAAGGATTTATGCTTCCACCACCAATGCTCTGATCAATACCGGGGATGGTATCGGTATGGCCCTGAGGGCAGGCTACCCCATGCAGGACATGGAAATGTGGCAGTTCCACCCAACCGGTATTCACGGGGCTGGTGTACTGGTGACGGAAGGTTGTCGCGGTGAAGGGGGCTACCTGATCAACAGTGAGGGCGAACGTTTTATGGAGCGTTACGCTCCTAACGCCAAGGACCTGGCTGGTCGGGACGTGGTGGCTCGTTCCATGGTTATTGAAATTCTTGAAGGACGTGGCTGTGGTCCCAATAAGGATCATGTGTTGCTGAAGCTGGATCACCTGGGTGAGGAGACGCTGAATCTCCGTCTGCCCGGTATCTGTGAGCTGTCGAAAACATTTGCCCACGCGGATCCAGTCAAGGTACCTGTTCCGGTGGTGCCCACCTGCCACTATATGATGGGCGGGATTCCCACCAATGTTGGCGGCCAGGCGTTGCGTCAGGACGCCAGTGGTGACGATGAGGTTATTGAAGGGCTCTACGCCTGTGGTGAGGCTGCCTGTGTCTCCGTTCACGGGGCGAACCGCCTTGGGGGTAACTCGTTGTTGGATCTGGTGGTGTTTGGTCGGGCTGCGGGCCTTCAGATTGAAAAGAACCTGAAAGAAGGGTTTGATTCGGTGGATGCCTCTGACAGTGATGTGGAGGCTGCCCTGTCCAGGCTTGATCGCCTGAACCATTCAACATCCGGTGAAAGTGTGGCCAAAGTACGTGCCGATCTGCAAAACACCATGCAACTGTACTTTGGTGTTTTCCGTGAAGGGGAAAGCATGCAGAAAGGCCTGAAACTGCTGGATGAGCTGGGCGAGAGGCTGGCAAACCTGCATCTGGAAGACAAGAGCAAGGCCTTTAACACCGCCCGGGTTGAAGCGCTTGAGCTGGAAAATCTTTACGAAGTGGCCTATGCCACGGCGGTTTCTGCGGAGGTGCGCAAGGAGTCCCGTGGTGCCCATGCCCGTAATGATTTCCAGGAAAGGGATGATGAGAACTGGCTCGCTCATTCTCTTTACTCTCCTATTGATCAATCAGTGAGCAAGCGTGCGGTGAATTTCTCACCGGCAACCATGGAGGCATTCCCTCCCAAGGCAAGGACTTACTGAGGGGCAGGATAATGAAGGTTAGCGTCTATCGTTACAATCCGGAAACCGACAAAAAGCCCTATATGAAGGACTTTGAGGTGGACATCCCTGAGGGCCGGGACCTGATGGTGCTGGATGTCCTGAACCTGATCAAGGAGCAGGATCCCTCGCTGGCTTATCGTCGTTCCTGCCGGGAAGGGGTCTGCGGCTCCGATGGTTTGAGCATCGGAGGAACCAATGGTCTGGCGTGCATCACGCCCCTGTCCGAGGTCGTCAAAGGAAATAAGCTGGTGCTCAGGCCACTGCCGGGTCTTCCGGTGATCCGGGATCTGGTGGTGGATATGAGCCTTTTCTACAAACAGTATGAAAAGATCAAGCCTTATCTGATTAATGATGAACCCGCCCCTGCTATTGAAAGGCTGCAGTCTCCGGAGGACCGTGAAAAGCTGGATGGGCTTTATGAGTGCATTCTTTGTGCCTGCTGCTCTACCGCCTGTCCTTCCTTCTGGTGGAATCCGGACAAATTTGTGGGTCCTTCGGGTTTGCTGCAGGCTTACCGCTTTCTGGCAGACAGCCGTGATACGGCGACCCAGGAGCGGTTGGCGGATCTGGATGATCCTTTCAGTGTTTTCCGTTGCAGGGGCATCATGAATTGTGTCAATGTGTGCCCCAAGGGGTTGAACCCAACCCGGGCCATCGGTCATATCAGGCAGATGTTGTTTAAAAGTGCGACTTGAGCAGGGGTGAATGATTTTCTGTGGGCTTGACCAGCCCGGTTAAAGGGAAAGTAAGCCATTCGTTCATGTGGATCAGGAATTCTGGCAGGCGGTTCCTGGTGGATAACCAGCCTGCTGAACACACAGTTGTGCTGCTGCCAGCAGGAACGTTGGGGGCGCCAGAGCTTGAACCAGCAGGGGCGGTCGGAAAACATCCGATCTTATCTGCGGGGGCTTGTTCACTGGCAGTCTGAGAGTGCCAATGACGGTTGACGTCTGGCCAGACTGGTGGGTTTGACAGGTTTCCCGGGATAGAGCCCCAGACACACGGGGTATCAACCATGCAAGAAGGTGTCATGCAGCGGATGTGGAGTTCATCCCACATAGCAGGGGGAAATGCTGCATACGTCGAAGAACTTTATGAGCGCTATCTACGCGACCCAAACAGCGTAGAGACGCAATGGCGTGATTATTTTGAAAAGCTTCCCCCGGTCAATGGTGGCGGTGTTGATGTTCCCCATTCCACCATCCAGGAAAACTTTATTCTGATGGCGCGCCAGCGCCAGACTACCCGCCCCATCCAGGCCTCCACCGTTTCTTCCGATCATGAGCGAAAGCAGGTTCAGGTGCTCCGCCTGATCAGTGCATTCCGTATCCGGGGACACCAGAGTGCGGTGATTGACCCACTGGGGGTTATGAAGCGGGAGGAGTTTCCGGACCTTTCCCTTGAATACCATGGGTTGAGTGAAGCGGATCTGGATACGGAGTTTCAAACCTCAACCTTATTTATTGGTAAAGAACACGCCACCCTGAAAGAGATTTATGATGCCCTGAGAGCCACATACTGTGGCGCTATCGGTGTTGAATACATGCACATTGTCAACACGGAGGAGCGACGCTGGTTCCAGAGCAGGATGGAAAGTGTTCGTGGTCGCCCTGAGGTGGGTGTGGAAGCCCGGTTGCATCTTCTGGAGCGTTTGACCGCTGCCGAAGGGCTGGAAAAATACCTGGGAACCAAATATCCGGGAACCAAGCGTTTCGGCCTTGAAGGCGGTGAGTCTCTGATACCCATGCTGGATGAGATCATTCAGCGCTCCGGATCCTATGGCACCAAGGAACTGGTGATCGGCATGGCTCACCGGGGGCGTTTGAACGTTCTGGTCAATATTCTTGGTAAAAATCCCGGCGACCTGTTTGATGAGTTTGAAGGAAAGAAGCTGGTTGAGCGTGGATCCGGTGATGTGAAATACCATCAGGGCTTCTCTTCCAATGTCATGACCCCGGGAGGAGAGGTTCATCTGGCCCTCATGTTCAACCCTTCACACCTTGAGATTGTCTCGCCGGTGGTGGAAGGCTCTGTGAGGGCTCGACAGGATCGGCGACTGGACCCCGTAGGTGGGCAGGTTGTGCCAATCGCCATTCATGGGGATGCGGCTTTTGCCGGGCAGGGCGTCGTCATGGAAACCCTGCAGATGTCCCAGACCCGGGCTTATAAAACCGGCGGAACCATCCACATCATCGTCAACAACCAGGTTGGGTTTACCACCAGTTTCCGTGAGGATGCCCGTTCTACAGAATACTGTACCGATGTTGCCAAAATGGTGGGGGCCCCCATTCTTCATGTCAATGGAGATGATCCTGAAGCCGTTCAGTTTGCCACCAAACTGGCCCTGGATTATCGCATGGAGTTCCGGAAGGACGTTGTTGTCGATATGGTCTGTTACCGTCGCCGTGGCCACAATGAAGCGGATGAACCCTCCGGCACCCAGCCGATGATGTACAGCAAAATAAAGAGCCACACAACCACGCGGGATCTTTATGCTCAAGCACTGCTGAAGGAGTCCGTTCTCAGCAATGAAGAGGACAAACAACTGGTAGAGAGTTACCGGTCGGCCCTGGATAACGGGGAGCATGTGGTCAAGGCCCTGGTCAAGGAGCCGAACACCCAGTTGTTTGTAGACTGGTCACCCTATCTTGGACACGAATGGACCGCCAGGCACGATACCCGTGTGGCGACAGCAACGTTGCAGGCACTTGGGCAGAAGCTGTGTGAAGTGCCTGAGGGCTTTGTCCTTCAGCGCCAGGTCAGCAAGATAGTTGAGGACCGTCGTAAAATGGCGGCCGGTGCCCTGCCCATCAACTGGGGCTGTGCAGAGCTGCTGGCCTATGCCACGCTGCTGATGGAAGGCAGTGAGGTGCGAATCACGGGGCAGGACGTGGGGCGCGGTACCTTTTCTCACCGTCACGCGGTGTTTCATAACCAGAAAGACGGGTCAGCCCTGGTGCCCCTGGCGCGTCTTTCAGAAGACCAGCCGCGTTTTCAGATCTGGGATTCCCTGCTGTCTGAAGAAGCGGTTCTGGCCTTCGAATACGGGTATTCGGCAACCACGCCCAATGCGCTGGTGATCTGGGAAGCCCAGTTTGGTGACTTCGCCAATGGTGCCCAGGTAGTGATTGACCAGTTTATCACCAGTGGCGAGCACAAATGGGGGAGGCTGTGTGGCTTGACCATGTTGCTGCCCCACGGTTATGAAGGCCAGGGTCCTGAACACTCTTCGGCACGCCTGGAACGTTTCCTGCAATTATGTGCGGAACACAATATCCAGGTGTGTGTACCAACGACCCCGGCCCAGGTCTTTCATATGCTGAGGCGTCAGGTGCTTCGTCCTCTGAGGAAACCACTGGTGGCTTTCACACCAAAAAGCCTGTTGCGTCATAAACTGGCGACCTCCTCTCTTGAGGAGTTGGCAGAGGGGAGCTTCCAGACCATTATCCCGGATGTGGACGAGCATGATCCCGCGGCGATCACCCGTATGATCATGTGTTCCGGTAAGGTCTATTATGACCTTCTGGACAAGAAATGCTCAGAAGAGATCAAGGACAGCATTGTTGTTCGTATTGAGCAACTGTATCCCTTCCCTCAGGAAGACCTTGATGAGCTGATTGCCCAGTATCCCAACCTGGAAACGGTGGTCTGGTGTCAGGAAGAACCAATGAACCAGGGTGCCTGGTACTGCAGTCAGCATCATATGAGGCGGTCTGTTGGAGGGCACCCGAACAAGGCCTTAAGCCTGAATTATGCGGGACGGGAAGCCTCGGCTGCACCAGCGTGTGGTTATATGTCGACCCATGCCCAGGAACAGCAGGCGCTGGTTAATGATGCATTCAGCATCTAGCAAGTAAATTGGCCCTGCTTTCATGGCAACATAAGGATGAAAGCGGAGCCGCAACCCATATCGGTTGAACGAACTGTCTGTACAGGCGTTCATCCAGAGCGGGACACGCTCACAGGGGCGAAGACGCAAAGGATCCATAATGGCCACTGAAATTAAAGCACCCACATTTCCTGAGTCCGTAGCAGATGGCACGGTTGCCACCTGGCACAAACAACCCGGCGACAGCTGTCACCGGGATGAATTGCTGGTGGATATTGAGACCGACAAGGTTGTCCTTGAGGTAGTTGCTCCTGCAGATGGTGTTCTTAAAGAAGTGATCAAGGGGGAAGGGGATGTTGTTCTCAGTAATGAGGCCATCGCCCTGTTTGAAGCGGGCGCGGTAGCCACAGCCCCGGCGGCCGCTGAGTCGGCCCCCCAGGAAGAGGCAGTGGCAACTCCGACTCAGGAACCCATCCTGAGCCCTGCCGCACGACGCATGGCGGATGAGAAAGGCATTGACCCGGCGGCCATTGCCGGAACCGGTAAAGGGGGAAGGGTTACTAAGGAAGATGTAGTGCGGCATGTGGAAACGGCACCTGCTCCTTCAGCGGCGCCTGCTGCTCCGTCTTCCCCTGCTCCTCAGGTTGAGGTAACAGCGCCGGTCTTTGATGGGGATCGTGTGGAGAAGAGGGTTCCCATGACCCGCCTCAGGGCCAGGGTTGCCGAGAGGCTGGTGGAAGCCCAGCAGTCAGCCGCGATGCTGACCACGTTCAATGAAATCAACATGAAGCCGGTGATGGATCTGCGTGCCCGATACAAGGACGATTTCGAAAAGCGTCATGGTGTCCGGCTTGGCTTTATGTCATTCTTTGTGAAAGCTTGTATTGAGGCTTTGCGTCGTCACCCGGTGGTGAATGCGTCCATAGATGGTAATGATATTGTTTATCACGGCTATCAGGATGTGGGGGTGGCGGTGTCCAGCGACCGGGGCCTGGTGGTTCCGGTGCTTCGTAATGCTGAGCATATGAGCCTTGCTGATATTGAAGCCCGCATTCGCGAGTTTGGAAAAAAAGCAATGGATGGTAAGCTCGGCATCGATGAGATGACGGGGGGGACCTTTACCCTGTCTAATGGTGGTGTTTTCGGTTCATTGCTGTCTACCCCGATTCTGAATCCGCCCCAGTCAGCCATACTGGGGATGCACAAGATTCAGGAAAGGCCAATGGCAGTCAATGGCAAGGTTGAAATTCTGCCCATGATGTATCTGGCACTCTCTTATGATCACCGCCTGCTGGATGGTAAAGAAGCGGTTACCTTCCTGGTGACCATCAAGGAGCTTCTGGAAGATCCGGCCAGAATTCTCCTGGAAGTGTAACCCCTGTTCCGTGAGAGGCAGCCATTGAGCTGCCCATTATTGTTTGTTTTGGAAGAGAACTTATGGCAAATCAGTTCGACGTGGTAGTGATCGGTGCGGGTCCTGCGGGCTATGTCTGCGCAATTCGCGCAGCCCAGCTGGGCCTGAAAACTGCCTGTATCGAGAAATGGTCCGATGATAAGGGCAAAGCCAAACTGGGCGGTACTTGCCTGAATGTAGGTTGTATTCCTTCCAAGGCTCTGCTGGACAGTTCCCATAAATACATTGAAGCGCAGGAAGACTTTGCCAAGCATGGCATCAAGCACAGCGGTGTTGAGATGGATGTGCCGGCGATGATTGCGCGCAAGGACAAAATCGTTAACCAGCTGACCACCGGTGTGACCGGGCTGTTTAAGGCCAATGGCGTTACTCTGCTGGAAGGTACTGGAAAACTGCTGGCGGGCAAGCAGGTTGAGCTGACGAAAGCGGATGGTTCGGTTGAAGTGGTTCAGTGTGAAAATGTGGTTATTGCCACTGGCTCACGCCCTGTGGAAATTCCTCCCACTCCCCTTACTGATGGCTTGATTGTTGACTCCACTGGTGCCCTGGAGTTCCAGGAAGTTCCGAAACGCCTTGGTGTTATTGGTGCGGGTGTTATTGGTCTTGAACTGGGAAGTGTCTGGGGGCGCCTTGGCTCTGAGGTAGTGGTTCTGGAAGCCCAGGACAGCTTCCTGGCTCTGGCGGATCAGCAGATTGCCAAAGAGTCCCAGAAAATCTTCAAAAAACAGGGGCTGGATATTCGCCTGGGTGCCCGTGTTACAGGCTCCGAGGTGAAAGGCAAAGAAGTCGAAGTCACCTATCAGGATGCCAGTGGCGCTGAGCAAAAGCTGACCTTTGACAAGCTGATTGTTGCAGTGGGCCGCCGTCCCTACACGGAAAGCCTGCTGGCCACTGACTGTGGCGTTAATCTGGATGAGCGCGGTTTTATCTTTGTCGATGACTACTGTAATACCGATGTTCCAGGTGTTTATGCCATCGGTGATGTGGTTCGTGGCCCGATGCTGGCGCATAAGGGCAGCGAAGAGGGCATTATGGTTGCCGAGATCATTGCCGGACAGAAAGCCCAGATGAACTATGACTTGATTCCTTCGGTTATTTACACTCACCCGGAAGTGGCCTGGGTCGGTAAAACCGAGGAAGAGGTCAAGGCGGGAGGTGAAGAGTACAAAGTGGGCACTTTCCCCTTTGCGGCCAGTGGACGAGCCCTTGCCGCCAATGAAAACCACGGCATGGTCAAGGTCATTGCCGACAAAGCCACAGACCGTATTCTGGGTGTTCACGTGGTGGGACCAAGTGCTGCGGAACTGGTTCAACAGGGTGTGATTGCCATGGAGTTTGCGGCCAGCAGTGAGGACCTGGCGCTTACCATTTTCTCTCACCCGACCTTAAGTGAAGCACTGCATGAAGCCGTGCTTGCTGTTGATGGACATGCGATTCACATTGCCAATCGAAAGCGTCGCTGATTAATGAAATATAAGGAGCGGGCCAAGGCTGGCCAGCTCCTTTTAATGACCGCTTCCATGGATGTGGATTGACGACAATCTTAAAAACAACGCTCAATAAAAATAGAGGGCCGCGTCAGAATGAATCTTCACGAGTACCAGGGTAAACAACTGTTTGCTGAGTATGGTCTGCCCGTTTCTACAGGTGTGGCAGCAGATACTCCAGAACAGGCAGCAGCGGCTGCTGATGAAATTGGTGGTGATCGCTGGGTGGTTAAAGCCCAGGTTCATGCTGGTGGGCGTGGGAAAGCCGGCGGAGTCAAGCTGGTGACCAGCAAGGACGAAATTAAAGCATTTGCCAGGCAATGGCTGGGTAAAAACCTGGTCACTTATCAGACTGACGAAAACGGTCAGCCGGTCAGTAAAATTCTTGTGGAAAGCTGCACGGATATTGATCAAGAGCTGTATCTTGGTGCGGTGGTGGATCGTTCATCCCGAAAAATTGTTTTTATGGCCTCTACTGAAGGGGGCGTGGAGATTGAAAAGGTCGCGGAAGAGACTCCCGAAAAAATACTGAAGGCGACCATTGACCCATTAACGGGGGCTCAACCTTATCAAGGGCGGGACTTGGCCTTTCAATTGGGTTTGAAAGACAAGCAGGTCAAACAGTTTACCCAGATTTTCCTCGGGCTGGCGAAGTTGTTCCAGGAGTGTGATCTTGCCCTGTTGGAAATTAATCCTCTTGTCATCACCAAAGAAGGGGATCTTCATTGTCTCGACGCGAAAATCAATATTGACAGTAATGCGCTTTATCGCCAGCCAAAACTGAAAGCGATGCATGATCCGTCCCAGGAAGATGCCCGTGAAGCTCATGCTGCACAATGGGAACTGAATTACGTGGCGCTGGATGGCAATATTGGCTGTATGGTCAATGGTGCCGGCCTGGCCATGGGTACCATGGATATTGTCAAGCTCCATGGCGGTGCTCCTGCCAACTTCCTTGATGTTGGGGGAGGGGCAACCAAAGAGCGGGTGACGGAAGCGTTCAAGATTATTCTGTCAGACGACAACGTTAAGGCTGTTCTGGTCAATATCTTTGGTGGCATTGTGCGCTGTGATTTGATTGCAGAGGGGATTATTGGCGCCGTGAAAGAGGTGGGGGTTGAAGTACCTGTGGTGGTTCGACTGGAAGGAAACAATGCTGAGCTGGGCGCGCAGACTCTGGCCAACAGTGGCCTGGATATTATTGCCGCCAGCAGCCTGACCGAGGCTGCCCAGCAGGTTGTTAAAGCAGCGGAGAGCCACTCATGAGCGTACTGATCAATAAAGAGACCAAAGTCATCTGTCAGGGATTTACCGGAGCTCAGGGGACTTTTCATTCGGAGCAGGCCATTGCCTATGGTACCCGGATGGTAGGAGGAGTGACACCAGGAAAGGGTGGTCAGACTCATCTGGGCCTACCGGTTTTCAATACGGTTTCTGAAGCGGTTCAGGCAACGGGTGCTGAGGCTTCCGTGATCTATGTGCCTGCGCCTTTCTGCAAGGACTCTATTCTGGAAGCTGCCCATGCCGGGATCCAGTTGATTGTCTGCATTACGGAAGGTATTCCCACCCTGGATATGCTTGAGTGCAAGGTCAAGTGTGATGAGTTGGGTGTTCGTCTGATAGGCCCCAACTGTCCGGGAGTGATTACACCGGGTGAGTGTAAAATCGGCATCATGCCTGGGCATATTCATCTGCCTGGAAAGGTGGGGATTGTGTCTCGTTCAGGGACTTTGACCTATGAAGCCGTGAAACAAACCACCGATTATGGCTTTGGTCAGTCCACCTGTGTAGGCATTGGTGGTGATCCGATACCGGGATCCAGCTTTATCGATATCCTTGAACTGTTCCAGAAGGATGACAAGACAGAAGCCATCGTAATGATCGGTGAAATTGGCGGATCTGCGGAAGAGGAAGCGGCTGCCTATATCAAGGACCATGTTACGAAGCCTGTTGTTTCCTACATTGCTGGCGTGACCGCACCTCCTGGAAAGAGGATGGGGCATGCAGGGGCAATCATTGCGGGTGGAAAAGGCACGGCTGATGAAAAGTTTGCAGCCCTGGAGGCGGCGGGTGTGAAAACTGTTCGCAGCCTTGCGGACATCGGAGAAGCCTTGAAGGAAGCCACTGGCTGGTAACACCAGCATTTTAACACTCTTTCACCCCTGGTATGGTTTTACTGTACTGGGGGTGTTTCGTTTTTATCCTGTATCGGTTTACCGCTATAGCATCATCGACGGGCTTTAAAATAGGATTTGCGGCTTTGCTTGATTTTGAAATAGATGTCCGACTCAGGGAGTCCGCTGGTGGATACCTCACATTTGAATCCTGAAAAATACCGGTTGGTGAAGGCTCTGAGGCCCTTTTCATACTCTGTGGCACTGATTACCTGTGGGTTGGGGGTTGCCCTGGCCTATCACCAGGGGCAGGGGGACTGGCTGAGGTCTTTACTGGTCATTCTTGCCGGCGTTCTGCTCCAGGGGGCCTGTAACCTTGCCAATGATCATGCAGATGTTGAGCTTTGGCGAAAGCAACCTTGTGAGTTATCCAGGCAGGTTATCCAGCAGATTCAGTCTAATTTCAAGCTGGGGGGCTTTTGTGCCCTGATTGCCTGCCTGATGGGCATCTGGCTGGTGATTGAGGTTGGCTGGCCCCTGCTTTTGCTAGGCGTTTTCGGCGTCATTGGCGGTTATTTCTATACCGGAGAGCCCGTTAATTACAAGCAGAGAGGCTGGGGCGTGGCAGCCGTTTTCCTGTTTACGGGCGTCTTGATGGTAAGCGGCTCTTACTATGCGGTATCAGGTGTCTGGTGTAATAAGGTAGTGTGGATTTCTATCCCGGTCAGTATGTTGGCTTCTGCTTTGCTGCTTGCTAATGAAGTTCGGGATTTCCTGGATGACCTTAATCATAATATTCGGACATTAACGGTACGTATTGGCCTTGAGAAGGGTAAGTTTCTCTATGGGCTGATCATGCTGATGGTTTTTCCCATCAGTTTTTATTTGTACTGGCTGGGGTATGTCAATAATCTTCTCTATCTGTTGATTTCACTGGCATTTGTCTGGCAACCCCTGAGCCTGCTCTGGCATAGCGCAGGAGATCATCAGATGGTCCGCTTGCCGCCACTGACAGGTCGTTTTTTTATGGTGTTTGGGATCGGTTTTATTTTAGGGGTGATCTATTAAAAAAAGCCCGTGTTGAGCGGGCTTTTTATCGAGAGTCATTTTTGTTAGGGAAGGTGCGAACAACCCCAGCTATTTGATAAATTCATCTTTTGGGATCGCAAAAGCAGCCTAGCCCCTGCAATTTTTGGTGGATAATCCACCAAAAACTTACTTGAAAGTGGCAGGGTTTAACCAC